>NZ_JBFUGE010000186.1:0-11176 GCF_056403075.1 Ideonella sp. P3_A4
GTAGTGCACGATCAGGCGGTCGGTGCTGTCTTCGTCGGCAGCCTGCGCGCGCGATTGCGGCAGATGGTCGCCTTCGGTCGCCTCGTTGACGACACGCTGAAGCCCGGCAACCGAGGCGGCTTTGGCCGGTGGTGCCAGCAGGCCGGCGCCGGCCAGCAATGCGGCCCCAGCAGCCAGGGGCCAGGCCGGGTGGCGGCGCAAGGCGCGGGTCTGGGGACGGGCAACAGGGCTCGAACGCATCGGCGGCTCCGGGCAGAAATGAAAAAAGACCCGCAGCAACGGGCTGCGGGCCTTCATCGTTTCGGCCAATTGGCCGGTGAAATAAGCCTATTTCAGGCTTTCACCCGTGCGGTATTTGGCGTTGCCGCCGCCGGATGCTCCTCGCGGCCAGCGCACGGCCGGTCCACGGCCCGGCTTGCAAGCCTGGCCGGCTGCGCAGGCGACAGGATGTGCGTCGGCACATCCCATCGTCCGGCTCCGCCCAAAGCGGCCGCGCACCCTCGCGGAGGGTGGTGGCGGTATCCCGCCGCCGGGTGCCCCATTTCACTGGCTCAAGCCCAGCGTGTAGGCACCGCTCGAGCCGGTGTTGCCCGAGTAGTAGTACGCGCGCACATACCAGGTCACCGCCGAGCTGCCGGTGTTGGTGCGCGAGAACGAATCGACCTGGCCGGTGCCCTTTTCGCTCGCGTTGAGCTGCGTGCCCGACGAGTTGTACATGTACAGGTCGTAGTCGGAGCTGCCGTTCGGCGTCAGCGTGACAGACAAGGTCTTGCCGGCGCCAACGGTCACCTTGTAGTAGTCGGTGTCGCTGGACGAGCTCATCGTGCCCAGCACGTTGGCCGGGTTGACGCTGATCGTCTGCGCCGTGGCGAGCGTGTTGTTCGACTCGACTTCCGGTACGTCGTTGCCGCCACCGCCGGCAGCATCGACCGCGGCATTCGCGTCGACGATGCCGGTGCCGCACTGCGAGCAGCTGCCGGGGAAGGGGCGGGTTGAACCCTTGAGCTTGGTCTCGATCTGGTCCACCGTCAGCGCGCTGTTCTTGGCGAACATCAGCGCCACCACGGCCGCGACGTGCGGCGAGGCCATCGACGTGCCTTGGTAGTAGGCGTAGGTGTCGGACCCGGGTGTGGTGGTGCCGGTGTTCAGCGTCGAGTAGATGCCGTCGCCGTTGACGCTGGTGTCGCCACCAGGCGCGGCCACGTCGACGACCGAGCCGTAGTTCGAGTACCAGGCGCGCGAGCCGCTGCGGTCGGTCGCTGCCACGGTGATCACACCCGAGCAGTTGGCCGGGTTGTAGGCCGAGGCGTCGGCTTGCGAGTTGCCCGCTGCCACGACGACCACGGTGCCGCGGTTGCGGGCGCCGGTGATGGCGGCTTGGGTTGTCGAATCGCAGGCGCCCTTGCCGCCGAGCGACATGTTGATCACCTTGGCGACGTTGGTGTTGGCCGGCACGCCGCTGACGCTGCCGCCCGAGGCCCAGGTGATCGCATCGGCGATGTCCGAGGTGTAGCCACCGCAGCGGCCCAGCACGCGGGCCGGCACCACCTTGGCGTTGAAGGCCACGCCGGCGACGCCGCTCGAGTTGTTGGTGACCGCGGCGATCGTGCCGGCCACGTGGGTGCCGTGCCAGCTGGAGTTTTGCGCCGCGTGGGTGCCGCCGCAGATGTTGGCCGTGATCCAGTCGCCCGGGTCCTTGGCGTCGCTGTCGCGGCCGCCGCCGTCGTTGGCGGTCCAGGTGTCGGAGATGAAGTCGTAGCCGCCGACGATGTTGGCCGCCAGGTCGGCGTGGGGGCGGTAGCCGGTGTCGATGACCGCGACCTTGACGCCGCTGCCTGTGGACTTGTCCCAAGCTGCCGGCGCGCGCAGGCCGCCGGTGGTCTCGAAGTAATGCCACTGGCTGCCGTAGCTGGTGTCGTTGGGCGTCATCAACGCGTGCATGCGGCGGTCGGGTTCGGCGAACTCGACATCGATATCGCCGCTGCGCACGGCCTTCGCCAGGCCTTGGACCTCGGCCACGGTCAGCAGGCGATCCAGCTTCATCACATGGGCGCCGAACGCATTGCTGCGCAGGAATTTCATCTGCACCCCGGCGCGCTGGACCGCCTCGTGGGCGCGCGCCATCGATTGGGCATCGGCATGGGTGGCCGCAGCGGTGCCGGCCTTGTATTTGATGATCAGTCGATCCGTGTGGCCTGTGATGGCCGCGTGCAAGTCGCTCAGGTCGTCGGTCGCGTTGCTGCCTGCGAAGGCAGCCGGGGAACAAGCCAGAGCGGCAGCCATGGCCAAGCAAGACGCAACAACACCTCTGCGTGCAATCAGACTCATGAACACTCCTCGATCACTGTGGATTGATCAGCCGACAGCGCGGGTGGCACTTTCGGCCTATGCCCCGATCAGGGCGGCGCGATCATCAGCTCAAGGTTTTTGTGTCACGAATGCGGCTAACCCTCGTCGATCATCATCAATATTCAACAAATATCGTTAAACGCAGGGATTACCCGTTATTTGTGCTGATCTTTTTCTTCAGGAGAGTCGTGGAGGAGTCTCAGAGAGCCGGCGATGAAAGCCTGCGCCAGCCAGTAGGTCGCCAGGATCCACAGGGTGGCGGCCGGTAACGCCAGCGCGAACTTGTTGACGGCCAGCGTCGCGTCCGACGCCATGAACAGTGCTCCGCCGATCGCCGCGCGGCGCGCCCATGGCTCGGTCGACCCTCCGCGCGCGGCCAGCCAGACGGCTGCCGCCTGCGCCGCCATGCAAGCCAGCGCGACGACATAGACCAGCACCGGCGCCCGCAGCTCAGCCGGCACGTGTGGCCACAGCCGCGACAGGATCGCACCAGCCAGCAGCGCATAGGCGGCAAAGGGCAGCGGCTTGGCCGCGAGGCGCAAACCGCGGGTGAACGCGACGATGTAGGCCAGGTGGGCCAGCAGGAACGACACCAGCCCGGGCAGAAAGCCGGATTGCGGCCACAGCAACGCGACGTCGCCGGCGAGTGACAGCACCAGGCCGATGCGCAGCCAGCGCCGGCGCGCCGGCTCGTCTGCCCCGCGCGGCCAGGCCCAACCGATGATCAGCAGCGTGGTCAGCGGCTTCAGCACAAAGAACAGCTGGGCGAAACCCAGCAGCTCGGCGGCGATCGCCAGCACCGCGGACAAGGCGGCGGCGGGCAGCAACAGGGAGGTCGAAGGTCGGGTCATCGGTGCGCAGTGGGTGGCGAATAGAGGGCATTCTTGCCACGGCCCCAGGCGCGCGGCGGCCGCAAACTGTGGCCAGTGTCGGGGCGAGCCACCATCGGTGAAAGCATGGGCGACCGGCGCGAGAACCTTCGTTTAGACCTTCAAGAAGGCCCGGCGCGCCGCAGGGCAGCGGCCTCTTCCTGCAGCGCCTCCACCAGCCGGTCCACCAGCGGGTTCGCCGGCCGGTGCAGTGGCCGCACCAGGTTCACCCGGAAAGGGATCGCCACAGCGAGCGGCCGCACCAGCAGCTTCGGCCCGGCCTGCTCCATCGCGGTCAGCGGGTTGACGATGCCCAGTCCCAGCCCATGCTTGACCATCGCGCAGACCGACACCGCACTGTGGGTCTCGATCGCTTGCTGGCGTTGCACGCCCTGCTGCTCGAACAGGCCGTCGATGATCTGCCGGTAGGGGTCGCCAGGCGCCAGGCTGACGAAGGCCTGGCCGTCGAAGTCGCTCAGCTTCAGCCGCCGCTTGGCCGCCAGCGCATGGCCTGCGGGCAGCACCGCCACCTCGTTCATCTCGACCAGCAGCTGCTGCGTGGTGCCGGCCGGCGCCGCGTCGCTTTCGGTCAGGCCGAGGTCGCAGCGCTGCGTCGCGAGCCATTCCTCGAGGTAGGGCGACTCCTGCTGCGTGATGGCCAGGCCGACGCCGGGGTGCCGGGCCAGCAAGCGGGTGCACGCCCCCGGCAGCAGCCCATGCGACAGCGCCGGCAGGCAGACCACCGACAGCTGACCCTGGGCGAACTGCCGCAGCCGTGCCGCCGTGGCCGCGATCCGCTCCAGCCCCAGGTACGAGCGCTGCACCTCTTCGTACAGCGCGAACGCCTGGGCGGTCGGCTGCAGGCGGCCACGCACCCGGTCGAACAGCCGCAGGCCCAGCAACTGCTCGAGCCGCGCCAGCTCGCGGCTCACGGTGGGTTGCGAGGTGTGCAGCGCCTGCGCTGCGGCCGTCACGCCGCCAGCGTTCATCAGCGCGCGAAAGATGTCGACATGGCGGTGGGTGATGCGCATCGTCGCAACCATATCAGTGATGAATAGGTGATCGACAAATCAGTTCTTCTGCGAATCGACGAACTGCGCCACCATAGGCGGCATGTCGCCCTTCGCCCCCACCACGCTCAGCATCCTCGCCCAAACCCATGGCACCCCGCTGTGGGTCTACGACGCGGCCACCATCCGCAGCCGCATCGCCGAGCTGGCCCGGTTCGACACCCTGCGCTTTGCGCAGAAAGCCTGCTCGAACACCCACATCCTGCGCTTGATGTGCGCGGAAGGCGTGGTGGTCGACGCGGTGTCGCTGGGTGAGATCGAGCGTGCACTGGCCGCCGGCTACGTGGCGGGCACCGAGCGCGACGAGATCGTGTTCACCGCCGACGTGATCGATCGCGCCACCTTGGCCGCGGTGGTGCAGCACCGCATCCCGGTCAACGCCGGGTCGATCGACATGCTCGACCAGCTGGGCCGGCAGTCGCCCGGTCACCCGGTGTGGCTGCGCATCAACCCGGGCTTCGGCCACGGCCACAGCCGCAAGACCAACACCGGCGGCGAGAGCAGCAAACATGGCATCTGGCACGCCGACCTGCCGCAGGCGCTGGAGGTCGTGCGCCGGCACGGCCTGCGCCTGGTCGGCACGCACATGCACATCGGCTCGGGCGTGGACTACGAGCACCTCGCGCGGGTGTGCGACGCGATGGTGGCGCTGGTCGCCAGCATCGACTACCCGCTGGAGGCTGTGTCGGCCGGCGGCGGCCTGTCAGTGCCTTACCGCAGCGGCGAGCCGCGCATCGACCCGGCCCATTACTTCAGCCTGTGGGACGCCGCGCGCCGGCGGATCGAGGCGCAGCGCGGACACCCGGTCCGGCTCGAGCTCGAGCCCGGCCGCTACCTGGTGGCCGAGTCCGGCGTCTTGCTCGCCGAAGTGCGGGCGGTGAAGGACATGGGCAGCCACCGCTTCGTGTTGTGCGATGCCGGCTTCAACGAACTGATGCGCCCGGCGATGTACGGCGCCTACCACCACATCGAGGTGTTGCGTGCCTCGGGCGAAGCACCGGCCGGCCCGCTGCGGCCCACGGTGGTGGCCGGACCCTTGTGCGAGTCGGGCGACGTGTTCACGCAGGGCGAAGGTGGCCTCGTGCTGCCGCGCGAGCTGCCCACCGCGCAGGTGGGCGACCTGCTGGTGTTCCACGACACCGGTGCCTACGGCGCGTCGATGTCCTCGAACTACAACAGCCGCCCGCTGGCGGCCGAGGTCCTGGTCGACGCTGGTGCGGCGCGCCTGATCCGGCGCGCCCAGACGGTGGCCGAGCTGCTGGCGCTGGAAGCGGTGTAGGCGGGGCCCGCCCGCCCGGTGGTCAGGGCACGTCTTCGGGGTGCCGCTCGCCGCGCATCTCGGCCAGCAGCTGGCGCCGGTCGCGCTCCATCTCGCGCAGCCGCGACTGGATCACCGACACCTCGACATAGTCGTCGGAGCGGGTGTCGAGCGCGATCTGGCGCGCCGCGCGCAGCCGGTCGACCGCGCCCAGCACATCGCCATTGGCAAAGGCGGCTTCGGCACCAGCGCGCAGCGAACGCAGGCGCAAGCCCAGCGGCTCGGCGCACTGGGCCAGTATTTGCCAGGCCAGCGCATCGCGCTTGTGCTCCGAGACCCAGGTCTGCAGAGCCTCGGTGGCATGGCGCATCGCCTCGGCCGCGCCGGGGTCGCCGCTGCGTTGGCGTGCCAGCGCCGCCTGGGCCCGCACCATCATGGCTGGGCGCGTGCGGTCGCTGGCCAGCGGTGCCAAGGCACTGGTCAATGCCGGTGCCAGCTGCGCGGCTGGCCCGCCGCGCTCGGCGAGCATCGCGACCCGCAGCAGCGCGAATTGGCGCGTTGCTTCGGGTTCGCCGGCAAACGGCCCGCGGGCCAGCGCTTCACCGGCGGTGATGGCCTGGGCCGCATGGTCGAAATCGCGCAGCAGGATCGAGGCCTGCGCGCCGGCATACAGCGTGGCCAGGCGCGGCAGGTCGGTGGCCGGCGAGCCGGGCGCGGCCAAACCCTGCAGGCGCAGCAAGGCCTGGTCGGTGTGGTCCATCAGCGCCTTCGCGCGGGCCTGCATCAGCGCGTGTGGCACGGCCGATTTCACGGGCGCCGGCAAGCCGGCCTCGCGCACCCGCAGCCGCGCATCGCTGATCCGCTCGATCGTCAGCGGGTGGCTGCGCAGGTAGGGGTATTGGTTGCTGTCGTTCAGCCGCATCGCACCGTCGAGCTTCTCGAACATGCCGACCATGCCGGCCGGCGCGAAACCGGCGCTGGTCAGCACCTCGATGCCGATGCGGTCGGCCTCACGCTCCATCTCACGCGAGAAGTTCAGCTGCCCCTGCACCGCGGCAGCCTGGGTGCCCATGATCACCGCCTGCGCCGCGTCGGTGCTTTGGGCACGGCTGGCCGCCAGCACGCCCAGGATCAAACCGGCCATCGTCGCCAGGCCCTGGCGCTGCTGGCTGATCGCGCTGCGGGCGATGTGGCGCTGGGTCACGTGCGACAGCTCGTGCGCCAGCACCGATGCCAGCTCGTCACCGCTGCCGGTCAGCGCGATCAGCCCGAGGTAGACGCCGACATAACCGCCCGGCAGCGCAAACGCATTGACCGGCCGTTCGCCGACCAGGAAGGGCTCCCAGGCGAAGGCCTTGTCGAGGTCGGGCCCGATCTCGCCGCGTGAACGGGCGGCGGCCAGCAGCGGGTCGAACAGCGACGACAGGTATTCGAGCAGCGCCGGATCGTCCAGATAGGCCGGGTCGCGCCGGACCTCGCGCATGATGCGGTCGCCCAGGCGCCGCTCGGCCAGGATGTCGAAGTCTTCGGACACCGAGTCGCCCAATGCAGGCAGGCGCACCTGGGCTTCGGGTTGGCTAGCAGGCCAGGTGCTGATCAGCGCGGCGGCCAGCGCCAGGGGCATCCAACGGCCAGCGGCCGGCCAGGGGCGCGCGCGGCGCAGGCGAGGGGTGAGGTCAGACAAGGCAGCGTGCGGTCGTTGGCGGTTGAGCGAAAGCCGGTGGACCCGGGCCGGCCACCGAAGGTTCCGGTCGGGCCGTCGCTATGATGACATTGCCTGTCGGGAGCGAATGTGTCGCGCCCGTTTACACACCATGCCCGACCCGCTGACCCACTTCGATCCCCACGGCCAGGCCCACATGGTCGACGTGTCGGCCAAGGCCGAAACGCACCGCGTGGCCCGTGCCACCGGCACGATCCGCATGCAGCCGACCACCTTGGCGCTGATCGCCGGCGGCCAGGCCGGCAAGGGCGACGTGATCGGCATCGCCCGCATCGCGGCGATCCAGGCCGCCAAGCGCACGGCCGAGCTGATCCCGCTGTGCCACCCGCTGCCGCTGACCCGGGTCAGCGCCGAGTTCACACTCGACGACGCCGCCTCGGCGGTGCACTGCACCGTGCAGGCCGAGACCTTCGGCCGCACCGGCGTCGAGATGGAAGCGCTGACCGCGGTCCAGGTCGGCCTGCTGACCATCTATGACATGTGCAAGGCCGCCGATCGCGGCATGACGATGACCGACATCCGTCTGCTTGAGAAGCAGGGCGGCAAGTCCGGCCACTGGGTCGCCGGCACCTGACGTCACCGGGCGATCGCGGGCCCCGCCGTGTGGCCGATCACGCATCGGCCGTAATGGCGCGGTAATAAGCCCGTGTTCACCCTCATCTTGGGGGCTTCAGTCGCCACAGCCCCTGCCGATACTGCAACGACGGCCTGACAAGAGGCCGACCTATTCGTCGTTGTGGTACCCCAGGAGGGTTTTGTTGTGACGTTTCTTTGGAATTTGAAGATTGGCGCGCGCCTCGCGCTGGCCTTCGGCGCATTCATCGTGTTGCTGCTGGCCGTCTGCGGCTACAGCGCCGTGAGCAGCAGCCGCTTGGCCGACGACCTCGAGGCCACCGCCACGATCGACCTGACCCGTGTCCAGCTGGCCTACCAACTGGAGCAGCAAGCGGGCCTGATCGCCCGCGCCAGCCGCGAACTGCTGCTGGTGGACGGTGCGGGCCAGATCAAGAAGCAGCGCGAGCTGATCAAGAAGAATCTGGCCGACGCCGACACGACCTTCACCAAGCTGATTGGTCTGGGCTCCGGCGGCGACAGCGACGCCGCGATCACCGCGGTGCGCGAAAGCAAGGACCAGTACACCAAGACGGTCGCCAAGTTCCTCGAAACGCTGGACGCCGGCAACCCCGACGACGCACGCACCGCGCTGTTGATCGAGCTGCGCCCTGTCCAGGCCGCCTACGAGAAGGCCGTGGATGCGCTTGCCGCGGTGATCTCGAACCAGGCCGAAGACCGTGCCGCCAACGGCCACAAGACCGCGCAGACCACGAGTCTGGGCGCGATGGTGCTGGGCGCGATCGGCGTGTTGCTCGCGGTAGCCGCCGGCTTCGCGATTTCGCGTTCGATCACCTTGCCGCTGGGCCAAGCGGTGGCCGCTGCCCAGGCCATCAAGTCGGGCGACCTGCGTGGCCGCATCGAACCCCGGGGCCGCGACGAGATCGCGCTGTTGCTCACGACGATGCGCGACATGCAGAGCCACCTGACCCATGTGATCGAAGACGTGACCCGCGCCGCGCACGACGTGGCCAACAGCTCCGACGAGATCGCCCACGGCAACGCCGACCTGTCGGCCCGCACCGAGCGTGCGTCGACCAACCTGCAGCAGACCGCGTCGGCGATGGAAGAGATTTCGGCCACCGTGGCCGGCTCCAGCGCCAAGTCGCGCGAAGCCTCGGACGTTGCTTCACGCGCCCGCACCGCCGTGATCCAGGGCGGCGAATCGGTCGACAGCCTGGTCGGCACGATGACCCGCATTGCCGAGTCGAGCACGCGCATCAAGGACATCATCTCGGTGATCGACGGCATCGCGTTCCAGACCAACATCCTGGCGTTGAACGCAGCGGTCGAGGCCGCTCGCGCCGGTGAACAAGGCCGCGGCTTCGCGGTGGTCGCCGGTGAAGTGCGCTCCCTGGCGGCACGCGCCGCCTCGGCGGCGAAAGAAATCAAGGTGCTGATCGACGACTCGGCCGAGAAGGTGGCCGTCGGCACGCAGACCGTGGCCGATGTCGGCAGCCGCATCAAGGGCATCGTCGACGAGGTCGTCGGCGTGCGCCAGCTGATCGAAGAGGTCAGCATCGCCAGCCAGCAGCAGGAAAGCGGCATCGGTTCGGTCAACTCCAGCGTGGCCGACCTGGACCAGGCGACTCAACAAAACGCCGCATTGGTCGAAGAACTGTCTGCGACGACCGAATCGTTGAAGTCCAACGCCTCGCGCCTGGTGTCCAGCGTCGAGTTCTTCCGCATCCCCACCGCCGCCTGAGCCGAAAGCAGTCCACCATGAAAAAACTCGCTTCCTTGCCCGCCGCTCCGTGGTCCCCGCTGATGGCCCTCTCCGGCCTGGTGCTGGCCGCTGCGCTGGCCTTCGCCCCGAACCTGGCGCATGCCGACGGCGCGCCGAAGATCCTCAAGAAGGTGCCGCCGGAGTTCCCTGGCGAGGCCACCCGCAAGGGCGTCACCGACGGCGTGCTGAAGGCCAAGCTGACGATCGACGGCAATGGCGCGGTGACCGAGGTCGCCATCGTCGAAGCCACGCCGGCCAAGGCCAAGATATTCAACGACGCCGCCACCAGTGCGCTGAACCAGTGGAAGTTCGAAGCCAGCGGCAAGCCGCAGACCTTCGAGCTGAAGCTGGTCTTCACGCAAGAGTGACGCCCCCGGCGGCGAGGTAACGCCGCCGTTTCCGCACGCCACAATCTGAAGGCCTCGACTTTTCGTCGGGGCCTTTGTCATTGGGGAGCCGCATGACGGAACGCAACCTGTTGATCACCGGCGCCAGCCGCGGCATCGGCGCCGCCACCGCGGTGCTGGCCGCGAAGGCCGGCTGGAACGTGGCCATCAACTGCCGGCGCGAACATGGCGCGGCCGAAGAGGTGGCGGCGGCCGTGCGGGCCGAGGGGCGGCGCGCGGTCGTCGTGCCGGCCGACGTAGCCGACGAGGCGCAGATCCTGGCGATGTTCGCGGCCGTCGATGAGCAACTAGGCCCGCTGCACGGCCTGGTCAACAACGCTGGCGTGGTCGACGTGGCCGCGCGGGTCGACCAGATGAGCGCTGAGCGCCTGACGCGGATGTGGGCGATCAACCTGGGTGGCTCGATGCTGTGCGCGCGCGAGGCGATCCGCCGCATGGGCAAGAGCCATGGCGGGGAAGGCGGCGTGATCGTCAACCTGTCGTCGGCCGCGGCGCGTGTCGGCTCGCCCGGGCTGTACCTCGACTACTCGATGAGCAAGGCGGCGATCGACCACTTCACCACCGGCCTGGCGCGCGAGGTGGCGGCCGACGGCATCCGCGTCAACGCGGTGCGCCCCGGCATCATCGATACCGAGATCCATGCCACCAGCGGTCATGCCGAGCGCCTGGCCGCTGCCATTCCGCTGATCCCGATGGCCCGGCTCGGTACAGCCGACGAGGTGGCGCAGGCGATCGTCTGGCTGCTGTCGGACGACGCGGCCTATGTCAGCGGCACGCTGCTGGACGTGTCGGGCGGTCGCTGAAAGGTTGCATCCGCACCGATTATTTATGTTGCGGCCGTGCCGCATCCACCGTCTTGGTCGCTCCGTAGTTGCACTCGAGCCGCTGTTCCTGGCGCTCGAACCTAACGCCTCAATGCAACGAAACCTGGAGTCGACATGTCTGTTCAATCTTCACGCCTGTCTTCGCGTTCGCTGAAACGCGCCTTGGCCCGCACCGCCTTCGCCCTGGGCTGCGTGGCCGCCTTGCCTTCGGCGATGGCGGCCGGCGACTGCCCGCGCCCCTATGGTGCCGGCGTCACGCCGCATCGAGCGGTCTATGGCCTGAGCAGCCATCAGACGCTGGTCAGCTTCAAGACCTGCAACCCCGACAAGCTGCACAC
>NZ_JBFUGE010000187.1:0-11121 GCF_056403075.1 Ideonella sp. P3_A4
CCCCTAAACTGCCGTTGATGCAGATCCGCCACCAGACTCTCGAAGCGTTCAGCAACGGACTGCTGGCGCTCGACAGGCTGCCCCGGGATGCGTCGCCTTCGCGGCTGATGAGGGAGGGCCTGATGGGTCTTCGTGCGTTGGTGCCGTTCGACGCCGCGTGGTGGGGCGAGTGCTCCGGCGGCATCGATGGCCTGGCGCCCCGCAACTGGCTGAGTGGTCGGATCAATCTGAGCGTCGACTTCGCTCGTGAGTGGAACCACATCAGCGCCTTGGACCGCTTTGCCCTCGACTCGATGGAGCGCCTCGATACCGTCGTCTGCCAGACAGGGTACGAGGATCCCGAACCGGTGGTCGAGGCTTTTGCCCGCCGCCATGACCTGCATCAGATCCTGGCCATCACCCGTGCGCTGCCCCGTAGCGGCCTGATGCATTTCATCTCGGTGTACCGGCATCAGGCCTCGCCCTTGTTCGAGCCTGCGCACCGCGTGCTGTTCGAGCAGTTCAGCGCACACCTCATGCAGCGCTGGAGCGAGCGCGTCGCGACGATGTTGAGCCAGGCCGGGTTGCGGGCAGGTGATGCGCACGCCCTGGTGGATGCCACGGGCGGGTTTGCCTACATCGATGCACAGCTCGCATTGCTGCTGCGCGAACGCTTCCCTCACTGGGACGGCGAGCAGCCGCCGGCGGACCTGGTCAAAGCGCTGCGGCAGACCGGCTCGACGCTGAAGCTTGGCGCRTTGCGTCTGGCCGTGCACCGGTGCGGTGAGCTGCTGCTGGTCAGCCTGATGCCTCAACGGCGTGCGGCGCTGCTGCCGCCGCGCGAGATGGGCGTCGCCTTGTTGTATGCCGACGGCCGCTCGCACAAGCAGATCGCCGCCGAGACCGGCCTCAGCCCCACGACCGTGCGCACCTACCTGCGCGAAGCCTACCTGCGGTTGGGCGTGTCCAACAAGGTGGCGCTCGGCCGCATCTTGAGCAGCCAGAGGTCGCCCGGCGGGGCGGGCTGACCCGGGCCTTCCCCATTTGCAGAGGGTTGTGCCTGTGCGCGGCAGATACCTTCCGGCATGCCCATGTCGGGCGTGTTCCGGGGGGAAACATGAACTTGGGCAAGGCAGGCGCCGCGCTGTTGGCGGCGGTGAGCGTGGTGGCGTTGGCCGTCGGCTGTGGTGGTGGCGTCGAGAACGCGGAGGTGGTGCTGCGCGGCGGCAAGGTGGTCACGATGAATGGCGGGGGCACCGTCGCGCAGGCCGTTGCGGTCAAGGACGGCCGCATCGTCTTCGTCGGCTCGGACGCTGATGCCTCGAAGCGCATCGGCCCCGACACGAAGGTGATCGAACTCGGCGGCCGCATGGTGATGCCGGGCTTCGTCGATGCCCACCTGCATTCCCTGGCCGGCGGCCGGGCACTGCTGCTGTGCGACCTGGCCTATGCGCCGCTGACCCGCGCCCAGCTGGCTGGCCGGCTGCAGGCCTGCCTCGACGCGACACCCGAAGCCGGCCCCGACGCCTGGCTCGAAGCCGTCAACTGGGACCGGCAGTCGACTGCTGCGCTGGATGCCGACCCGACCCGCGCGTTGCTGGATGGACTGAATACCACGCGGCCGATCGCGGTCACCTCGGCGGACTTCCACTCGGTGCTGGCCAACTCCCGCGCCTTTGCGCTGGCTGGCATCGACGCGGGCACGCCCGATCCGGTCGGGGGCAAGTTCCTGCGCGACGAGAGCGGAACCCCCAGCGGCATCTGCGAGGACGCTGCGGGGTTCCAGCTGAAGGCGGCCATTCCGCCCGACAGCGAGGCCGACCTGCTCAAGCAGGGGCGGGCCGCACTGGCCGCGATCCGGGAGCAAGGCATCACCACCTTCATGGACGCGGCGGCGGGCAAGCCGCACTTTCAGGTGTTCAAGGCGTTGCGCGACGCTGGCGAGCTGACCGCGCGCGTGCACCTGGCGGTCAACATCGATCCGGCACTGGCGAACAGCGCCCCGACAGAAGCGATCGCCCAGGCCAAGGCGCTCGCAGCGCTGGCCGGATCCGACGCGTCAGCACCGGCGCCTGGCATCCAATCGCGCACCGTCAAGGTGTTCCTCGACGGGGTCGTCAACGCGCCGGCGGACACCGGCGCACTGTTGTCGCCTTACCTGCAGAACGTCGGCACCGACGACGCGCCGCAGTGGGTGGCTGGCAGCAACCTCGGCCAGTTGTACTACTCGCCCGAGTCGCTGCGTTCGTTGATGCTGGCCGCGGTGGATGCCGGCCTGGACATGCACCTGCACGCGACAGGTGATCGCGCCGTTCGCACCGTGCTCGATGGAGTCGAAGCGACCCGGGCCGCGCGAGCCGGCGCCGATTTCCGCGTCGCGGTGGCCCATGACGAGACGGTCGCGGTGGCCGACTACGGGCGTTTCGCGGCGCATGACGTGATGGCGACGATGTCCTTCCAGTGGGCCCAGCGGGCGCCTTACTCCATCGGCGAGACCGAGAACCACCTCGGTGCCGAGCGCTTCGCCCGCATGGAGCCTTCGGGCAGCCTGCAGCAGGCCGGCGCTCGCATCGTGCACGGCAGCGACTGGCCGATCGATCCCTTCGACACCTTCCTGGCGCTCAAGGTGGGCGTCACCCGCTCGGGCGACCCGACCAACCCGCACAGCGCGGCGAGCCTGTCACCTATCTTCGAAGGGCCCATCAATGCGGATCCGGCGCTCTCGCGCGAGGCGGTGCTGGCCGCGATCACCGTCAACGCTGCGCATCAGTTGCGGCTGGAGCGCCAGGTCGGGACGATCGAGACCGGCAAGTTCGCCGACCTGATCATCCTGGAGCGCGACTTCCTCACCGTGCCCGACGAGGAACTGGGCCGCAACCGGGTGCTGTTGACGATGGTCGGGGGTGACGTCGTTTTCGCGACGGACACCTTTGCCGGCCACCTGGCGGCCCGACGCGTCTCGCTGAACAACCGCGCTCAGGTGCTGAGCCCGCGTGGATCGGCGGGGCACGCCATCCCGACTCACGCGCCGGGTGCACCGCACGGCCAAGGCGATGGCCACAACCACTGAAATCGACTCGGCGCCGGTTTCTACTGGTCAAACCAATTTCCGGAGGAGCTATAGTGGTCTGACCAATTCAGCCGCGGCCATTGCCGGATGTCGCCTGCCGAACAATCAGAGCCGTGCCCCACGTGTGGAACGTCGACGGCCATGAGCATGACCGCGAGAGCTGGGCCGGCAACCTCTACCACTTCGCGCAGCAGATCTTCCGCTGAGCCCCGTTTCGCCAACCCAATCAACGAGCCCAAGCATGCCGCCGATATCAAACAAACCCAGCGAGCTCTCGACGACCACTCGAATCCGACATCGGGTGCGCTGCACGGCGATTGCATTGCTGAGTACTTGGGTGGGGGCTTGGGGCGGTGCGGCGTCAGCCACTCCCGCTGATGCAGGCACCGCGGAAACGTCCGCGCGCGCTCCGGTGCAGAAACAGAAGCCGCCCATCGCGTGGCCGGATCCGGCACCCGTCCGATGGGGCACCACGCTCAGCACGGCGCAGTTGAACGCCACATCCACCGTCGAAGGCACGTTCAGCTATTCGCCGGCGGCTGGCACGAAGCCGGAGGTCGGGGTTCAGTCGCTGTCGGTCACGTTCACACCGACGGACACGACCAAGTACACGACGAACACCGCCGTGCGAAAGCTGACCGTCAGCAAGGCCGAACCGCCGGTCAGATGGGATCTCCCCTCGGCCGTGCTGCAGGGTTCGGCGCTCACGCCCGCGCAGATCACGACCAAGCCCTACGCGCTCTACGGCATTCAGGGCACGGCCGATCCCTCGACCTACAAGACCGTGGACGGCAAGCCGCTGAGTGCCGTGACAACGAAGGTGGCCGGGACGGCCATCATTCAAGCCACGTTCGTGCCCAGCGACAGCGCGCACTACAGGACGTCGATCGTCAGCACGGCGCTGACCATCGTTCCCTCGACGAACAAGGCAGACATCGACTTCAGGGATGCGAAGCAGAGGATCCAGGGCTTCGGCGGCTCGGCCGCCTGGTACTACAGCAAGATGTCGGACGATCGCCTGAATGTGCTGTTCGGCACCAGCCGGCCCGACAGCCTGGGACTGGACATCATCCGCATGCGGATCGCGCCCGCGGATTGGAACGCTGCCACACAGACGGCCGACACCAATCAATGGTTTCCGGAACTGGAGAACGCCGCCGCCGCACAGGCACGCGGTGCCCTTGTCTTTGCCTCGCCGTGGTCACCGCCCGCGAGCATGAAGATCGTCAACACGGATCGCAGCAATCCGCTCTACAGCGGCCGCCTCAACCCGACGATGTACGCGGACTACGCCAATTACCTGAACGCCTACATCCGGTATGCGGCCACCCGCCAGGTGAACCTCCACGCCATTTCGCTTCAGAACGAACCGGACTGGGACCCTCAAACCTATGAGTCCTGCCTCTGGAGCCCGGAAGAGATGACCTCCTGGGCCGGCGGCCACGGGGCGAAGGCCGTCGCCGGCACCGCCACCAAGCTGATGGCGCCGGAATCCTTCTACTTCTCGCAGGCGACCACCAACGCGCTGCTGGCCGACACCAACGCCGCCGGGAACATCGCCATCGTCGGCGGCCACCTTTATGGCGGTGCACCGAGCTACCCCGGCTCGGCCGCGAAGCATGGCAAAGATGTCTGGATGACCGAACACTACCTCGACTCGGTCAACCAATCCAACAGCAAGACTTCGTGGGCCACCAGCATCGACGATGCGATTGCCATCGCGAAGGAAATCCACGACGGCCTGACGCTGTCGCAGTACAACGCCTACGTCCATTGGTGGCTCGTCAACTCCAACGACTCGACACCGACAGGCCTGATCAGTTCGAACAACGTGCCGACCTACTTCGGCATCGGCATGAAGCACTTCTCGTACTTCATTCGTCCGGGCTACGTTCGCTACGACGCCACCTCGCTGCCGCAAAAGGGCGTCCATGTTTCCGCGTTCGGAACACCTGCTGGCGCTGCTGAAGACAAGGCGGTGATGGTGCTGGTGAACGAGAACGCCGTCGACGTCACGCTCACGGCGGCCATCCATCCCGCGGGTCGCGAGTTGACCACTCTGACGCCGTATCGCACGACGCAGACCGCCACATTCCAGCAGCAGCCAGCGATCGCGGTCAGTGACCGTTCGTTCTCCGTCGTGCTTCCGGCCAAGAGCATCACGACCTTGGTGAACTAGGAGCGTGGCTGTTCGGCCGAGAACCTCTTCCATCTCGCGCAGCGGCTGTGCCGCTGAGTAGGAGCCGGACCGACATGCTCAGACTCGTACTCGCCGCGCTGCTCGGCACGCTCATGCTGTCGGCCGGCGCTTCGGCCGCGCCTGAAGCGCCGGCCGTCAAGCCGCGCCTCGTCGTCCTCACCGACATCGAGAACGAGCCGGACGATACCCAGTCCCTGGTGCGGCTGCTGCTCTATGCCAATGACATCGAGCTGCGCGGCCTCGTGGCGACGACCTCGGTGCACATGCGCCAGGGTGTTCACCCCGAATCCATCCGTCGCGTCATCGAGCGCTACGGCCGGGTGCTGCGCCGGCTGCGCGAGCACGACCACGCCTACCCCGATGCTGCGCAGCTGCTGGCGCGCGTCGCGCCGGGGCAGCCCGGCTACGGCCTGCAGGCCATCGGCGACGGGCGCGACAGCCCTGGCGCCAAGCTGCTGCTGCGCGAGCTCGAACGCCCCGACCCGCGCCCGCTGTGGGTCAGCGTCTGGGGCGGTGCCAACACGCTGGCGCAGGCTTTGCACAGCCTGCAGCGCACGCGCCCGAAAGAAGCCGTCGACGCGGCGGTCGGCCGCCTGCGCATCTACGCTATCTCCGACCAGGACGACAGCGGCGCCTGGCTGCGCCGCGAGTTCCCGGGCCTCTTCTACATCGTCAGCCCCGGCAGCTATGCGCACCCCACCTGGAGCGCGATGCACCGCGAGATCGAAGGCATCGACAACCAACATGTCAGCAATGCCTGGATCGCGTGTCACATCCAGCAAGGCCACGGCCCGCTGGGCGCGGCCTACCCGGACGTTGCCTATGGCATGGAGGGCGACACGCCGTCCTTCCTCGGCCTCATCCCCAACGGCCTGAACGTGCCCGAGCATCCCAACTGGGGCGGCTGGGGCGGGCGCTACGAGCTGTACACGCCGCGCCGCGAGGACACTGACCCGGACGGCTTCACCGGCGGCGTGCCCGTCGAGGCCGAGACGCGCCCGATCTGGACCAACGCCGTGGACTGCTACCGGCCCTACGTTGCCGCAGCCTACGGCCGTCCCGTCAAGCCCGGTGAGCGCGAGTTCAACGACGCGGCTGCGACGCTGTGGCGCTGGCGCGAGGCCATCCAAAACGACTTCGCCGCCCGCATGCTCTGGACCACGCACCCGCCTGCCGAGGCGAACCACGCGCCCGTCGTGCGCCTGGCCCATGCCGCCGAGCTGCGGGTGCGCAGTGGCGACTGGGTGACGCTGGACGCCGGCCCTGCGACCGACCCCGACGGCGACAGCCTGAGCTTCCTGTGGTTCGCCTACCCCGAAGCCGGCACGCTCAAGACGCCGCTGTCGCTTGGCACGGAGAACCTGGCCCGGGTGGGCTTGCGTTTGCCGGACGTGGAGACCGCCGTCACGGCGCACGTCATCGTGCAGGTCACCGACAAAGGCACACCCGCTCTCACCCGCTACCAACGCGTGATCCTGCACATCGAGCCGCGGGCACGATGAAGTCGGAGCCGGCATGTCGCGGGCCAACGTACGCACAACTGCGTGCCGCCGCTACCCGTTCGCGGACTGTGCCGACAGCGGACCTTGGCCAGTGAGCTCGGGCGTCGAAAGGCAGCTTCCTGACGCGATCTCGTACTCACGTTGCCGGCCATGAGCCGCCGCTCTGCGTGACTCGCCGAGCGGCCGCTTCAGCGGTACTTGGTGCCGGGAGCCCGGACGAAAACCGTCACGGATGTTCGGGCAATTTGGCCAACGCTTCGATCTCGACGAGCGTATCGCGTGATGCCAGGGAAGCTACGCCGATGCCCGTCAAGGCCGGGCGAACCGTACCAAAGTGTCGGGCGAGCACCGGCACGAGCTGCGACATGCCGTCCGCAAGCTCGCCGCGGACATACACCCGCAGCTGCAGCACCTTGTCGAGCGAGGAGCCGGCCTCGTTCAGCACCGTGATCAGGTGCTCGATCGCGCCTTCGGCCTGACCTTCCAGCGTGGCGTGCCGGACGCGCGAGTCACGGTCCCAATCCACCTGGCCCGAGACAAAGACCAATCGAGATTCCAGGTCCACCTTGGCCTGCGACATGCCGACGGGTGCGCCGTCATAGAGGCCCGCGGGATTGACTAGCTTCGTGCTCATTTGCCGTCCAATGCTGAGTTGCGATGCTCGACAGCTTAGGAACGGCTTGCGCAGCGTGCCATGTCGGCACGCTTGTAGTGGTCACAAGCAGCGCTATCTTGCTGTACCGCACGTGGTCCGTACGTGGTTGAGCACCCAGGTCAACAGCGAGTCGGACATTGCGGACGGATGGTAGGCCGCGACCACCTGGAAGCCAGGCGGATACTTCTCGAGCGGCACCTCGCAAAGCCCTTCGCAGGGCAGCAGACGCGACGGCATGAAGGCCACCATGTCGGACTGCCGCAGGTACTCGAGCGCCATGAAGAACGAGGGCACTGACGCCACGACGCGGCGCCGCAGCCCCTGCTGCTCGAACCAGCTTCCCGCCGAGCCGTCGAAGCTCGGCACCGCTGGAGACACCACGAGGAAGTCATGTGCCACGAGCGACTCCAAGGGCAGTGCGTTCGGCCCTTCGGTCAGCGGCCTGGCAGCGACGCACACATACCTCTCCGTGAAGAGCGGGGTCGAGAGCAGACCTTCAGGCACATAGCCGTTCGATGTGAAGGCCACGCCGATCTCACCCTCTTGCATCCGTCGGACCAAGCCGGCGCTTTCGATGTTGGAGATCTTCACCTTGACCCGCGGAGCCGCGCGGCGCAACTCGCGAATCAGGTCGCCGACGATGATGCGTTGCGCATGGTCGGTGGCGGAGATGCTCAAGGTGCGCTCCATGTCCTCAAGCGCGATCGACGTCGGCATCGGCATCGCATGGATCAGTGCCAGCAACTGCCGGACATGCGGCTGTATCAACTGGCCATAGGCTGTCGGCACCATGCCGTGACCGGTGCGCACGAACAGGGGATCGCCAAGAATCTCCCTGACCCGCTTGAGCTGGAGGCTCACGGCTTGCTGCGAGACGTCGAGCGCCTCGGCCGCCGCGGACACGGTCCCCTGCTCATAGAGGGCGCTGAGCATCCGGAGATGGTTGAGTTCAAGCTTCTCGATCATGAACGGCCAAAATTTGTGGGCTGGCTCCGAGCGACATACGTCGAGCGGAGCGGCCCGTCACCAGATTGCAATTGCTGCCGAGCATAGCTGTCGTTCGCCGTTGGACGCCCAAGGACCGCAACGGGTCGTCACGACCAAGCCAGGGGATGCGTTCGAACTTCAAGTCAGGAACACATTGCAGTCGGTCAAGGCCGACCGGCGGCTGTCCGTCGTGAGCCGCTGATCGGTGCGGCCGACTCGGAGGTCGTTGACGACCGACTGCGGACATCGCGAAGCCTCAACTCATCGCCGAAAAGTCGACGTTCGATGGCATTCGCACTTGGGCGTCTTAGCGCATCCGGACGAGTTGCCCCTGGAGTTCTACGAACACGGGTGCAAGTGCGCTTGCATCCTGCGATCGTCGACCATATACTGAACTGTATGGTTCAGTATTCATCTCGTCTCGACGTCTCCTTCGCCGCGCTGTCCGACGCGACCCGGCGCGGCGTGATCGAGCAGCTCTGGCGCAAGGACGCCTCGATCACAGAGCTGGCCGAGCGCTTCCAAATGACGCTGACGGGCATGAAGAAGCACGTCGGCGTGCTGGAGCAAGCTGGTCTGGTCATCACCGAGAAGGTAGGGCGCGTGCGCACCTGCCGGCTGGGGCAGGGCGCGCTGGACGAGGAGTGGGCCTGGCTTGAGCGCTACCGCCGCATGTGGACGGCACGCTTCGATGCGCTGGACAAGGTCGTCGAGGAACTGAAACGCAAGGAGAGAGACGATGGTCGAAAGAAGTGAGTTCGCGGGCGCGAAGCATCCCACCTCGGCGGAGCGCAAGTCCGAACGCGAAGTGGTTGTCAGGCGTATCTTCGACGCGCCCGCACGCCTGGTTTTCGAGGCTTGGACGCGGCCTGAGCTGTTCAGGCAGTGGTGGGTGCCGAAGTCGATCGGGCTGGTGCTGTTGTCCCTGGAACAGGACGTGCGCGTGGGCGGCGGCTACCGCCTCGTGTTCGACCTCGGCGACTCGAACACGATGGCCTTCTTCGGCAAGTACATCGAGGTAACGCCGCCGTCGCGCCTGTCTTGGACGAACGAAGAAAGCGACGACGGCGCCGTGACCACCGTCACGTTCGAGGAGAAGGACGGCCAGACACACCTGACCTTCTCCGAGCTCTACCCAACAAAGGAAGCACTCGACCGCAACATCGGGAGCACGGAGGGGCTGCCCGAGCAGTTCGCGCAGCTGGACGCGTTGCTCCCGACGCTCGTCTGACGGCGGCGAGCGCTCCGCGGTCGAAGGTTGATGCACACCCAGGACGCGCCGACGTTGGTGGTGCGGAAGAAGCCGTCCACGCCGTTCACCTTGCCCGAGAGGCAGATGGCTGGGTAGCAGGTGCTCGCACTGCTTCCGAGCCGCCGTGCGTGACGAGGCGGGCCAGGAAGTCGCCGTGGTCGGGCATGGTTGGCACCGCGCGCCGAATCGCTTCGTGAACCCCCGCCAGGTGCCTTCGCACCATGGCGAGATCCACCCGATCGACGTAGGGGTCGTAGCGCTCCGGCACGATGCCCAATCCGAACAGGATCGACGCCCATGAGGGAACGCCAAAGCCTTCAGGCTCGATGATGGCCACGCGCCCGCTGCTGCGGAACAGCTCGATCTGGTGCGCAAGATCATCCGGGATCGGCATCTCGACGCAGTAGCGCCAGAAGGCGCTGTCGCGGCGCTCGCCGAGCTTGTAGTGCAGGATGATGAAGTCGCGCACCGATTCGTAGCGATAGGCCATTTGCCGATTGAACTCTGCTGCCAGCGCAGGCGCGAAATGGCGGTCCGGCATCAGTGCCGTCAGGCGGCTGACGCCGTCCATGATGAGCTGGAGGCTGGTGGACTCCAGCGGCTCCAGGAAGCCCGAAGACAAGCCGATGGCCACGACGTTCTTCACCCAGGCTTCGCGCCGCCGGCCGGTGGTGAAGCGCAGCGGGCGCGGATCGTCCAGTGCCTGGCCGTCCAGGCCTGCGAGCAATGTCTGCGCGGCCTCGTCGTCGCTCAGGTGAGCGCTGCAGTACACCAGGCCATTGCCGGTGCGGTGCTGCAGCGGGATACGCCACTGCCAACCGGCCGCCTTGGCGGTGGAGGTGGTGTAGGGCGTCATCGGATCCACCCGTTCGCAGGGCACGGCCAGTGCGCGATCGCAGGGCAGCCAATGGCTCCAGTCCTCGTAGCGTGAATTCATCACGCCGTCGATCAGCAACGCGCGAAAGCCCGAGCAATCGATGAACAGGTCGCCGTCGATGCGGCGGCCATCGCGCAAATGAACCGCTGCCACGAAGCCGTCACCCGGCCGCGTCTCGACGTCGACGATGGTCCCGTCGATGCGCTGCGCGCCGTGGCGCAGTGCGTAGTCCCGCAGGTAGGTGCCGTAAAGCGCGGCGTCGAAGTGGTAGGCGTAGCCGTATGCATTGGCAGGCGAGGGCTCGCCGTCTTGTGGCAGGGCGAAGCGCTGGTGTCGCGCCATCATCGTGGCGGTGGACCACTCCTCGTACGAGGGCAGGCCAGGCTCGCTGGCGCGCAGCCGCAGCCAGTACATCCACAGCGGGCGGGAATGGATCGTGGGGCCGAAGTCGCCGAAGCCATGGAAGAAGCGATGCCCGACGCGGCCCCAGTCCTTGAACTCGATGCCCAGCTTGAAGCTCGCCCGTGTCTTCTTCACGAAATCGGCCTCGTCCAGGCCGAGCATCTGGTTGTAGAACGCAATGGTGGGCAGCGTGGCCT
>NZ_JBFUGE010000188.1:0-11115 GCF_056403075.1 Ideonella sp. P3_A4
GCCGTGCAGTTCGGCCAGCGCCTCGGGGGCGCGGGTGGCCACACTCGTGGCGTTAGGCTCGTAGGTGAAGCGTTCGTGGATCAGCTGCATCAGCGCCAGCGCGCCGGCGACCACGCTCACGCCGGGCGTGRAGGCCTCGTGGCCCAGAGCGGCAAGGCCGGCGTCGCGCGGGGCGTAGGCCGAGGGCAGGCTGAACTCGACGGCTTCTGATCGCACGGCACCGGCGTGGTAGCGCAGCGCTCGGGCCACCTCTTCCCACGGCGGGCTGTTGGCGGGGTCGGGCTCGGGTTGTGGCAGCAAGCCGGCTTCGAAGGTGCTTTGCACCTGCAGGCGCTCGTGCACGCGGGCGTGGCTGAAGGCGACGCGGGTGTTGCCCCAGCTGTCGACACTGCTCTGGCCTTCGGGCACGCCGCTCGCGTCGGTCGGGCGGCCTTGCAGCCATTCGTCGGGCGCGGGGTCGACGACCAGGCGCCAGCCGCGCACTTGCTGCAGTGCCGTGTCGCGTGGGGCCAGGTGGGCCATGTGGTGGGCCAGTTCGACCAGGGCGTCGTACTCGTAGGCGGTGTCGTGGCGCACCTTGAGCCAGATGCGGCCGTCGGCTTCGGGCGCTGGCGGTGCGGCGGCGTTACCGATGGGCTCTGCTGCTGCCGAGCCAGGGTTGGGCAGCGCTTCGTTGGCGGCGTCGGGGATGGTCATCGTCACTGCCACACGGCACGGTCGACCGCGCTGACGTGCGAGAACAAGCGCCGGCCGAGCGCGTCCGACAGACCTTGCGCCTGCACGCTGCAATCGCGCAGCGCGGCCACCAGCGGGCCATGTCCGCCCTCGTCGTCGGGTGCGGCCATCAGCTCCAGCGGCCAGTCTTCGGGGCGAGGCAGCGTCTGCGCCATTTCGTGGGCCCACAGCGGCTCGTGGCGGGCGAGTTTGACGAAGCGGTCGCGCATCGTGCGCGCCACCCAGGCCAGCGAGCGGGGGTTGTCGGTGTCGTGCACCAGCAGGTGCAGCAGCGGCGGCACCTCGCGCCGGGCCTGGAACTGCGCGCGGTAGGTGATGGTCGAGTCGAAGATGCCCAGCAGCAGCGCAAAGCCGTCGTCGCGCTTGTGCAGGTCGTGCTCGAAGCCGGTCGCCAGCGCATGGCTCAGGAAATCGAGCCGCTCGATCTGGCGGCCGACGCTGAGCAGGCGCCAGCCGTCGTCGCGCGTCATGCGGTCGGTCTGTGCGCCCGTGATGGCGGCCAGGTGCGTGGTCACGCGGGCCAGCACCGCCAGCGCATCGGCCAGTGGCTCGTTGGCCGGGCTTTGCATCACCTGCTCGTAGTGCTGCTGAAACTGTTCACCCACCTCGTGGATCAGCTTCCAGTGTTCTTGCGACAGGCGTTCACGCAGCGCTTGCGCACAGCTGCGCAGTGCCAGCAGGTTGTAGGCCACGCTTTGGCTCGCCTCGGCGTCGCCCAGCGCGTAGACCAGCGAGCGTTCGAACACGCGCAGGCTCTGCTCGGGCGACGGCACGCCCGCGCCCACCAGGCCATGGCGGCGGGCCAGCGTGTCCAGCACGCGCAGCACCGCGGGCGAGGCGCCGTAGATGAACGAGCCGGTCAGCGCCTCCAGCGTCAGGCGGGCCAGGCGCACCGAGTTTTCGGCACGCTCGGTGTAGCGGCCGAGCCAGAAGAGGTTTTCGGCCGAGCGGCTGGTGACGGTGCGGTGCCAGCCGGCCAGGTCGGCCGCTGTCAGTGGCTTGGGCAGCAGGCTGGTGTTGTCGATCTCGCCTTCGGTCTGGACCCAGGTGTCGGCACTCGCGCTGCCGCGCTGCATGCTCAGCCACGGGTCGTGCGCGCCGTCACGCCGGTGGCTCACACGCGCCAGGCCGCCGGGCAACACGCGCCAGCCGCCGGCACCGTCGCTCAGCGCGAACACGCGCAGCACTGTGGCGCGCGGCTCCAGCGCACCTTCGCGCCAGACGGGTGTTTCGCTCGGACGCACGCGCGCCTGCAGTGTGTGGGCGGCCGGGTCGGCGTCGATGCGATGTTGCAGCGTGGCGCGGGCGCCAGGTGCCAGTGCGGCGGTCACCAGCGGGGCGAAGCCGCTGGTGGGCGCGCCGCTGCCAAAGCCGCCAGCAGTGGCGTTGTTGCTCGGGAAGGTGGGCGCCACCACAAAGTCGGCCAGCTTGGGCGACAGGCGCTTCCACACCGCTTCTTCGCCGCACCACCAGTTGGTGGTGGCCGGCAGCAGCAGCTCTTCGCCCAGCAGCTTCTCGGCCACTGCGGGCCAGAAGGCGGCCAGGCCCGGGCTTTCAAGCCAACCGGCGCCGGGCGAGTTGGCGACCACCACTTCGCCCGCGCGCATGGCCTGCAGCAGGCCGGGGACACCTAACGCCGAATCGGGGCGCAGCTCCAGTGGATCCAGATAGTCGTCGTCGACACGGCGCAGCAGCACGTGCACACGCTCCAGCCCGTGCAGTGTCTTCAGGTACAGGCGGTTGCCGCGCACGGTGAGGTCACCGCCCTCCACCAGCGTCAAGCCCAGGTAGCGCGCGAGAAAGACTTGTTCGAAGTAGGTCTCGTTGTGCGGACCGGGGGTCAACAGCACGACGCGTGATCGCTCACCCGCGGGCGAGAGGCGCAGCAAACCTTGCAGCAGCGTCTGGAAGCTGGCCGCCACACGCTGCACGCGCAGGCCACGAAACGCCTCGGGGAACTGCTGGGCAATGATCAGCCGGTTCTCCAGCAAATAGCCCAGGCCGGACGGCGCTTGCGTGCGCTGACCCAGCACCCACCAACCGCCGTCGGGGCCGCGCGTCAGCTCGAAGGCGGCGACGTGCAAATGCACGCCACCGCGCGGCTTGACGCCGTGCAAGGGGCGCAAGTACTGCGGGTGGCCCAGCACCAGCGAAGGCGGCAGCAGGCCTTCGTCCAACAGGCGGCGCTCGCCGTAGACATCGGCCATGGCCGCGTTCAGCAGCCTGGCGCGCTGCGACACRCCGGCTTCGATGCCGGCCCATTCTTCGGCGCCGATCAGCACCGGCAACAGCTCCAGCGGCCATTGGCGGATGACGTCTTTCGGGTTCTCGGTGGAGTAGACGTTGTAGGTGGCGCCGTCTTCCTGCACACGGCGCTGCACGCGCTGGGCGCGGGTGGCCAGGTCTTGCCAGCCTGTGGTGCCGCTGGCGTCGAAGAACTGGCGCCACAGCGGGGCCAGCTGCACGCGGGCGGCACGCGTGGTGCCGGGCTCGTTCAGCCGGCCGTGCAGCTCGTCGTAATGGCCCTCGGTGCCTTGCTGCGCGGCGGCCGCGGCCAGCACGRCAGGCTCAGGCAGCTCGTCGGACAGCAGGCTGGATTGGCGGGGCGGCTCGGCGCCAGGGGGCAGGCTCGTGGTGGACATGACAACGCAGTGTGAGCCCGCATCATGCCTGCGCGCCCTGGGGCCGCCTATTCATGGCGCCCCCAAGGGGCTGCAGGGCGCGGCGGCAAGCATGGCGGCGGTGGCCGCTTTGGCGGCATCAAACGCGCCGCAGGTCGAGCGTGAACGGGAACTCCAGGCTGCGTTGCGGCGGGGGCACCTGCCTGGTGCCTGCGGTGTGCCCCATCGGGAAAAAGCGCGAGAGGCGCCGGCTTTCAGCTTCGAAGGCGTTGACGGGGAAGGTGGCGTAGTTGCGCCCGCCCGGGTGGGCCACGTGGTACTGGCAGCCGCCGAGCGAGCGGTTCATCCAGGTGTCGACCAGGTCGATCGTCAGCGGCACGTGGGCGCCGATGGTGGGGTGCAGCGCCGATGGCAGCTCCCAAGCGCGGTAGCGCACGCCGGCCACGAACTCGCCGACGCGGCCGGTGGGCTGCAGCGGCACGGCGATGCCATTCACCGCGACGCGATGGCGCGGGTCGACCAGGCCACTGACATGCAACTCGATGCGCTCCAGCGACGAATCGACATAGCGCACCGTCGTGCCGGCCGCGCCCTCTTCGCCCATCACGTGCCACGGCTCCAGCGCGTTGCGCAGCGTCATGTGCACGCCGCGCGCCGTCAACTCGCCGATCTTCGGGAAGCGGAACTCGAAGTGCGGCGCGAACCACGCGGTGTCGAAGGCGTAGCCGGCAGCGGCCATGTCTTCGAGCACGTCGTCGAAATCCATCTTCAGGAAGCTGGGCAGCAGGAAGCGGTCGTGCAGCTCGGTGCCCCAGCGCACCAGCGCGGCCTTGTACGGCGTCTTCCAGAAGCGGGAGACCAGCGCACGCAGCAGCAGTTGCTGCACGATGCTCATGCGCGCATGCGGCGGCATCTCGAAGGCACGCAGCTCCAGCAGGCCCAGGCGGCCGGTCGCCGAATCCGGCGAGTAGAGCTTGTCGATGCAGAACTCGCTGCGGTGGGTGTTGCCGGTCACGTCGACCAGCACGTTGCGCAGCGTGCGGYCCACCAGCCAGGGTGGCATGCGGTTGCCGTGGATCTGGCCAGCGCGCTCGATCTCGCCGAGTGCGATCTCCAGCTCGCGCAGCTGGTCGTTGCGGGCTTCGTCGACGCGTGGGGCCTGGCTGGTCGGGCCGATGAACAGGCCCGAGAAGAGATAGCTCAAGCTCGGGTGGTTGTGCCAGTAGGCCAGCAGCGAGGCCAGCAGATCGGGCCGGCGCAAGAAGGGCGAATCGGCCGGCGTGGCGCCACCGAGCACGAAGTGGTTGCCGCCGCCCGTGCCGGTGTGGCGGCCGTCGAGCATGAACTTCTCGGTCGACAGGCGCGACTGGAACGCGGCGTCGTAGAGAAACTCGGTCTGCTGCACCAGCTGGCGCCAGCTGTGCGCGGGGTGGATGTTGACCTCGATCACGCCGGGATCAGGCGTCACCTGCAGCAGCCTCAGCCGCGGGTCGCGCGGCGGCGGGTAGCCTTCGAGCACGATCTTCACGCGCTGCGCGGCGGCCGTGGCCTCGACGGCGGCGAGCAGCTCCAGATAGTCTTCTAATGCCTCCATCGGCGGCATGAAGACGTAGAGCACGCCGGTGGCTTTGCCGGTGTTCTCGGCCTTCGGGCCATTGGCACGGCGCGGGTCGCGCGCTTCGACGCACAGCGCGGTGCGGGTGATCCAGTGGGCGGATTGCTGGCGTGCGGGGAAAGTGGTGTCGACAACGTCTGGGCGGCCGGCGGAGGCGGAGGCGGAAGCACCGCCTGCTACTGGGCCCTGGCTTGCCGCAGGGCCGTCGCCTGGCACGCCGCGCAACGCTTGCAGTGCCACCACGCCGCCTTCGGCAAAGCCGCCGCCTTCGCTGTGCGGCGCGTAGCCGCCACCGTACTGCGCGCGCAGCGTGGCCGGGCCGGGCAACTGGCCGCGCGGCGCAAACGGGTCTTGTTCGTGCAGGTACGGATAGTCGCCCTTCGCGACCCAGGGCAACGAATCGAGCGGCAACCGGTAGCCCATCGGCGAATCGCCGGGGTGCAGGTACATGCGCTCGTCGCGGAAGAACCAGGGGCCGGTGACCCATTTGTTGCCGCTGAGCTGCGGCCCTTCGCTGCGCTTCAAGGGCAGCACATAGCCCACCGCGTGTTCCAGACCTTGGTCGAAGATGCGGCGCAGGCGGGTGCGTTCCAGCTCGTCGTCGAGCTTGGCATTGAACGGGTCGACGTTGACCGGCAGCCGGCGCTCGCGCCACAGGTAGTACCAGGTGTCTTCGTAGCCGGTCTGCACGTACTGCGCGTCCAGCCCCAGGCGGTCGGTCAGCCCGACGAGAAAGCGCTTGGCGTCTTCGCTGGTGTAGGCGTGCGGGTCGCGCTCGTCGGCGAAGAGGCTCGGGTCTTGCCAGCAAGGCTGGCCATCGGCCCGCCAGCAGATCGACAAGGCCCAGCGCGGCAATTGCTCACCTGGGTACCACTTGCCCTGGCCAAAGTGCAGGAAGCCGCCCTTGCCGTATTCGGCGCGCAGGCGGTGCACCAGATCTTGCGCAAACATGCGCTTGGTCGGGCCGAGTGCGTCGGTGTTCCACTCAGCGCCATCGCGGTCATGCACCGACACAAACGTCGGCTCGCCACCCATCGTCAGGCGCACGTCGCCGGCTTGCAGTTCGTCGTCGACCCTCTCACCCAGCTGCAACACCTCTGTCCACTGATCTTCGGTGTAAGGCTTGGTGACGCGCGGCGACTCCCAGATGCGGGTGATCGCCATCTCGTGGCCGAAGGTGACCTCGCTCTCATCCACCGCGCCGCTGACCGGCGCTGCGCTGGAGGGCTGCGGCGTGCAGGCCAGCGGGATGTGGCCTTCACCGGCCATCAGGCCCGAGGTGGGATCGAAGCCGATCCAGCCAGCACCGGGCAGGTAGACCTCGCACCAGGCGTGCAGGTCGGTGAAGTCGACCTCGGTGCCGCTCGGGCCGTCGAGTGCCTTCACGTCTGACGTCAGCTGGATCAAATAGCCCGACACGAAGCGCGCGGCCAAGCCCAGGTGGCGCAGCGTCTGCACCAGCAGCCAGCCGGTATCGCGGCACGAGCCGCTGGCATTGACCAGCGTTTCTTCCGGCGTCTGCACGCCAGGCTCCATGCGGATCAGGTAGCGGATGCCGTGCTGCAGCCGCTGGTTCAGGCCGACCAGGAAGTCGATCGTGCGGGTTTCGCTGCGGTCGATGCTGTCGACGAACTTCGAGAACTCAGGGGTCAGCGGCTCGGTGACGAGGTACGGTGCCAGCTCTTGCGCCAGCGCCTCGTCATAGCTGAACGGAAAGGTTTCGGCGCCCGGCTCGAGAAAGAAGTCGAACGGGTTGTAGACCGACATCTCGGCCACCAGGTCGACCGTGACCTTGAACTCGGTCGTCTTCTCGGGGAAGACCAGCCGCGCCAGGTAGTTGGCGAACGGGTCTTGCTGCCAGTTGATGAAGTGCTCTTCGGGCTCGATCTTCAGCGAGTACGACAGGATCTTCGTGCGGCAATGCGGCGCGGGCCGCAAGCGGRCGATCTGCGGCGACAGGCCGACGCGGCGGTCGTATTTGTAGTGGGTGACGTGTTTGAGCGCGACATGAATCGACAAGGGGCGTCCTTCGCGTTCGTTGATCAGTGCACGGCAGCGACGAGGAAGTCGCGGCTGATGCCGGCACCGAGGTCGCCCACGCGGTCCAGAAACTGCGTCAGGTAGGCATGCAGGCCAGTGGCCAAGATCTCGTCAATGCGGCCGTAGTCCAGGTCGGCCCGCAGGCGGCCGGCGCGGCGCTGGGTGTCGGCCGATTGTTCGTTGGCGACCAGCTTCAGGTTCGTCACCACCTCGTGCATGCAAGCGGCCAGCGAGCGCGGCATGTCGTGCCGCAGGATCAGCAGCTCGGCCACCTTTTCGGGCGTGATGACGTTGCGGTAGACCTTGCGATAGACCTCGAAGCCAGAGACCGAGCGAAGGATCGCCGACCAGTGATAGAAGTCGTACTCGTTGTCTTTCTCTTCGGCGGCACCGTAGAAGTCGCTCTGCACGGCGTGGAACTTCACGTCGAGCAGGCGCGCGGTGTTGTCGGCCCGCTCAAGGAACGAGCCGATGCGCAGGAAGTGAAAGGCTTCGTCTTGCAGCATCGTGCCGACGGTGACACCGCGGCTCAGGTGCGAGCGGAACTTGACCCACTCGAACAGGCTGGCCGGGTCACGCGTCAAGCTGCCGTCGGCCAGCAGGCGGTTGAATTCGAGCCAGGTCTGGTTCGTCGTCTCCCACACCTCGGTGGTCAGCGTGCCGCGCACGGCACGAGCGTTTTCGCGCGCGGCGCGCAAGCAGCTCAGGATCGACGACGGGTTGCGCTCGTCTTTCACCATGAACGCCATCACCTGGCGGGGGTTGATCGCGCCATAGCGGGTGGTGTAGTCGTAAGTCAGCTCGCTGATGCTGAGCAGACCTTGCCAGCCCTGCTCGRCCACGCCGGCCGATTGCGGCAGCAGCGCGGTCTGGTAGTTGACATCCAACATCCGTGCGGTGTTTTCGGCCCGCTCCATGTAACGGGCCATCCAGAACAAATGGTCGGCGGTTCGCGAAAGCATGACTCGTCCCTCCCTTCGTTAGCTCTGGCTTTGGCTCTGGCTCTGGCTCTGCCCAAACGCGTCGCCAGGCTCCGCCCGCGCCATGCTCAGGCCGTCTTCCAGTACCCAGGTGTCCTTCGTGCCACCGCCTTGTGACGAGTTGACGACGAGGGAGCCTTCTTTCAGCGCGACGCGGGTCAGGCCGCCGGGCACCGTCTGCACCGTGGTGCCAGAGAGCACGAAGGGCCGCAGGTCGATGTGGCGCGGCGCGATGCCGGACTCGACGAAGGTCGGGCAGGTCGACAGGCTCAGCGTCGGCTGGGCGATGTAGTTGCTGGGGTTGGCGACGAGGTGTTCGCGGAACTTCGCGATCTCGTCTTTCGTGGCTGCCGGGCCGACGAGCATGCCGTAGCCGCCGGCACCATGCACCTCTTTCACCACCAGGTCTGGCAGGTGGTCGAGCACGTACTTCAGGTCGCCCGCCTCGCGGCACAGGTAGGTGGGCACGTTGTTGAGGATCGGTTTCTCGCCGAGGTAGAACTCGATCATCTTCGGCACATAAGGGTAGATCGACTTGTCGTCGGCGATGCCCGTGCCGATGCCGTTGCTGAGCGTCACGTTGCCGGCCTTGTAAGCCTCGACCAGGCCGGCGCAACCCAGCGTCGTGTTGGGGCGGAAGACCTTCGGATCGAGGAAGTCGTCGTCGATGCGGCGGTAGATCACGTCGACCCGTTTCGGGCCTTGCGTGGTGCGCATGAAGACGAACTTGTCCTTGACGAACAGGTCTTGCCCCTCGACCAGCTCGACGCCCATCTGCTGCGCGAGGAACGCGTGCTCGAAGTAGGCCGAGTTGTACATGCCGGGCGTGAGCACCACGACGGTCGGCTCGTTCACGCCCTGCGGTGCGACGCTGCGCAGCGTTTCCAGCAACAGGTCGGGGTAATGGGCGACAGGGGCGATGCGGTGTTCGCTGAACAGCTCGGGGAACAGCCGCATCATCATCTTGCGGTCTTCGAGCATGTAGCTGACGCCGCTGGGCACGCGCAGGTTGTCTTCCAGCACGTAGTAGCTGCCCGAGCCGTCGGGGTTGGCGGCGCGCACGATGTCGATGCCGGCGATGTGAGAGTAGACGTTCTGCGGCACGTCCACGCCCATCATCTCGGGCCGGAACTGCGCGTTCTTCAGGATCTGCTCTTCGGGCACCAGGCCGGCCTTGAGGATCTCTTGGCCGTGGTAGACGTCGTGGATGAAGCGGTTCAGTGCGGTGACCCGCTGGCGCAGGCCTTTGTCCATCTCGCGCCATTCGTGCGCGGGGATCACGCGGGGGATCAGGTCGAAGGGGATCAGGCGTTCGGTGCCCTCGCCTTCGTCCTTGTCGCCATAGACGGCGAAGGTGATGCCGACGCGGCGGAAGATGACTTCGGCCTCTTCGCGCCGGCTTTTCATCATGTCGCGCGGCTGTTGCGCGAGCCACTGGGCGTAGGTCTTGTAGTGCTCGCGAACGGCGTCGCTGCTGGCATGCATCTCGTCGAAGCTCGGTCTCGTCATTCAGCCACTCCTCTGAACTCAGTCAGTAGCAACAACCGCACCACCCGCGGGCAACGATTCCGGGGCCTGCCAGTGCCAGTATCGCCTGCGCACGGACCTTGTGCACCATGCACCAGCGTCTTGCGCAAGCCACGCACCGCAATGGTCGCTGCGCACCACGGGGATGCCCGCGGCGGCATAACGCGACAGCACCGCCGGGTGCGGGTGGCCGAAACGGCTGCGGTAGCCGACCTGGATCACCGCCACTTTCGGCTGCACGGCGGCCAGGAAGGCTGCGGTCGATGAGGTCTGGCTGCCATGGTGCGGCACGAGCAGGATGTCGCTCTTCAGCGCTGGGCCCAGGCGCTCGACCAGGGCTTGCTCCTGCTCGGCCTCGATGTCGCCTGTCAGCAATGCACTGTGGCCAGCGGCGTCTTGCACGCGGACGGCGCAGCTCATGGCGTTGGGTTTCAGGCCGGGGTGCCAGGCGTGGGCGAGCGGGTGCAGCACCTCGAAGCGGACGCCGTCCCACTGCCAGGTTTGGCCGGCTTCGCAATCGACGTGCGGCACTGGCTGGGCGCCGGGGCCGGTGGACTGGCGCAAGGGGTGGTTCGGCTCCAGGCCGGTGCGCAACTCGCCCACCGGCAGGGCGGCCAGGATCGCTGGCGCACCGCCGACGTGGTCGGCGTCACGGTGGCTGATGACCAGGCTGTCGATGCGCGTTTCGCCGCGAGCACGCAGCAACGGCAGCAGCACGCGCTGGCCGGCGTCGTTGTCCTGGCCGTAGCTGGGGCCGGTGTCGTGCAGCAGCAGGTGATTGGCCGTGCGAACGAGGATGGCGCTGCCCTGCCCCACGTCGGCGGCCAGCAGCTCGAAGTGGCCGGGTGTCGGGCGTTGGATGGCTGGCCACAACAATGGCAACAGCAGCGGCAAGCCGGCCATGCGCGCGCGCCAAGGCAGTGGCAGCACCAGCAGCGCGCCGCCGAGCAGGCCGAGCCCCGCGGCCCAGGCCGGGGCGGCGGGTACGGTCCACACCGCCGTCGGGACCTGGCCTAGCCAGCCCAGCACGGTGAGCAACGGCTGCAGCGCCCAACCGGCCAGAGCCCACAGCGGCGGCAACAGCAACCCGGCCAGCGCCAGCGGCGTGACGACCAGCGTGACCCAGGGCACCGCCAGCAGGTTGGCGACAAAGCCAATCAGCGAGATCTGCTGGAAAAGCAGCAGCGTCAGCGGAGCAAGCGCCAGCGTAGCAATCACCTGCTGACGCAGGGCGCTGCGCAACACGGCGGCGGCACGCCCGCGCCAGCCCAGCGTCTGTTCGGTGTCGGCCTCGGGCGGGTGGCTCGCGATCAGCAGCGCGACCGCGACGAATGACAGYCAGAAGCCTGGCTGCAGCAAGGCCCATGGGTCGAGCGCCGCCACCGCCGAACCGGCCAACAGGCACACCAGCAACGGCGGCCAACGTAGGCCCAGCTGCTGCAGGCCGACCGTCAGCGCCAGCATCCACACCGTGCGCTGCGCCGGCACGCCCCAACCCGCGACCAGCGCGTAACCGGTGGCCAGAAGCACGCCGCCCCAGCGCGCCGCGTACGGTGTCGGCCAGGCCAGCATCAGGCGGTGGCTCTGGCGCCAGAGG
>NZ_JBFUGE010000189.1:0-11064 GCF_056403075.1 Ideonella sp. P3_A4
GACCTGCACCGCATCGTCAAGCACTATGGGCTCGACGCCTCGGTGCTGGCCAGCGACCTGACCACCGCGCTGGACCGCCTGCCACGCGGCGCGACCTCGATCACCGATTTGTCGAGCTGGGTCGAAAACGCGGTCGAGCGAGCCTGGGTCTACGCCTCTCTGATGTTCGGTGACGGCCAGGTGCGCACCGGTCACCTCATCGTCGGGCTGCTGAAGACGGCGTCGATGCGCAACGCGCTGCTGTCGATCTCGAAGCAGTTCGAGCGCGTCAAGATCGACGACCTGGCCGACCACTTCCACCGCGTGCTCGAAGGCTCGCCCGAGCAGAACCTGCGCGCCACCGACGGCGCTGCCGAGCCGGGCGAAGCCAGCGGCGCCATCTCGCCGGCGGCGATGGGCAAGCAAGAGGCGCTCAAGCGCTATGCGGTGGACTTGACCGAGCGGGCGCGCAACGGCGAGATCGACCCGATCGCCGGCCGCGACGAAGAGATCCGCCAGATCGTCGACATCCTGATGCGGCGGCGGCAGAACAACCCCATCCTCACCGGTGAGGCGGGTGTCGGCAAGACGGCGGTGGTCGAAGGCTTTGCGCTGCGCCTGGCTCAGGGCGACGTACCACCGCAGCTGAAAGACGTGTCGCTGTATTCGCTCGACATCGGCCTGCTGCAGGCCGGCGCCAGCATGAAAGGTGAGTTCGAGAGCCGGCTGCGCTCAGTCATCGACGAGGTGCAGGCGTCGCCCAAGCCCATCATCCTGTTCATCGACGAGGCGCACACCTTGATCGGCGCGGGCGGCGCGGCGGGCACCGGTGATGCGGCCAACCTGTTGAAGCCCGCCTTGGCTCGCGGCAAGCTGCGCACGATCGCCGCCACCACCTGGGCCGAGTACAAGAAGCACATCGAGAAAGACCCGGCGTTGACGCGACGCTTCCAGGTCGTTCAGGTGGGCGAGCCGAGCGAAGAGCGCGCGGTGTTGATGCTGCGTGGCGTGGCCAGCATCCTGGAAAAGCATCACCGCGTGGCGTTGCTGGACGAGGGCATCGAGGCGGCGGTGCGCTTGTCTCACCGCTACATCCCGGCGCGCCAGCTGCCCGACAAGGCGGTGAGCCTGCTCGACACCGCTTGCGCGCGTGTCGCGATCAGCCAGCATGCGACACCGCCCGAGCTCGAAGACTGCCAGCACCGCATCAGCGCGCTGCAGGTGGAGCAGGGCATCATCGATCGCGAAGGGGCGATCGGCATCGACGTGACCGAGCGCCGGCGCAAGGTGGCCGCGTCATTGGATGACGAACAGACCCGCCTCGCCATGCTGCAAGAGCGCTATGCGAAAGAGAAGGCGCTCGTCGACCGGGTGCTCGAAATCCGCGCCACGCTGCGCGGCGAAGAGGGTGTGGAGTCGCCGCCGCCTGCCGAGCGCGACAAGCTGCTGGCGGAACTGGCCGGGCTGCAAAGCCAGCTGCACACGCTGCAAGGCGAAGACCCGTTGATCCTACCGACGGTGGACGAGCAGGCCGTGGCCAGCGTGGTTCAGGACTGGACGGGCATCCCCGTCGGCCGCATGGTGAAGAACGAGGTCGAGGCGGTGCTGAAGCTCGCCGACACGCTGAACCAGCGCGTCGTCGGCCAGACCCACGCGCTGGAGACAATCGCCCGGCGCATCCAGACCTCGCGCGCGCGGCTGGACAACCCGAACAAGCCGATCGGCGTGTTCATGCTCTGCGGCACCTCGGGCGTCGGCAAGACCGAGACCGCGCTGGCACTGGCGGAAGCGCTGTACGGCGGCGAGCAGAACGTGATCACGATCAACATGAGCGAGTACCAGGAGGCGCACACCGTCTCCACGCTCAAAGGTGCGCCCCCGGGCTATGTGGGCTACGGCGAAGGCGGCGTGCTGACTGAAGCCGTGCGCCGCCGGCCCTACAGCGTGGTGCTGTTGGACGAGGTGGAGAAAGCCCACTCCGATGTGCATGAGCTGTTCTTCCAGGTCTTCGACAAAGGCTGGATGGAAGACGGCGAGGGCCGCTACATCGACTTCAAGAACACGATCATCCTGCTGACCAGCAACGCTGGCAGCGAGCTGATCATGAAGCTGTGCAAAGACCCGGAGCTGATGCCAGAGGCCGAAGCCATGGGCAAGGCGCTGCGCGAGCCGCTGTTGAAAGTCTTCCCCGCGGCGCTGCTGGGCCGCCTGGTCACTGTGCCCTATGTGCCGCTGAACGAACAGATGATGGGCCAGATCGTGCGCCTGCAACTCGGCCGCATCGGCCGGCGCATCCAGGACAACCACGGCGTGCCGTTCAGCTACGGCGACGACGTGGTCCAGCTCGTGGTCAGCCGCTGCCAGGAGGTGGAAAGCGGCGGCCGCGTGATCGACGCGATCCTCACCAACACCGTGCTGCCGCGCATCAGCCGCGAATACCTGACGCGGCTGTCCGAAGGGCGGTCGATCGGCCGCGTGGCGCTGGCGGTGAAAGAAGGCGACTTCGACTACGCGTTCGACTGACGGCCGCACGAACCGCGCAACAAGACCAAGCCAATCAGCACAAGGAGGGCGCGATGGCAACAGCGACCGTTCCCGGCCCGCTCGGGCTGGGCGAAAACAAGCCGGCGCCAGATGCTGGCACGCTGGCGCTGATCGAATCGCCAGCGCCTCAAGCGGCAGGCGCTGCGGATGTGCCCGAAACTGACGCCCAGATTGAGGGCTTGGACTTGTCGGCAACCGCCAAGGCTGCGGCCTACGCGCTGAAGAAGGCCCACCCGACGGTCAGTTTCACCAGCGGCCGCCGCGACAAGGCCGACCAGGCGCGGGCGATGGCCAGCAACGTGGTCAAGAACCGCAAGTGGATCGAAGAGACCTACGCGAAGAGCGACCTGCGCAAGCAGTGCCAGGACTGGGTGGATGCAAATCCTGACAAGAAAACCCAGGCAGAAATCACCGAAGGCCTGCTGTCGGTGTTCAATAGCGCGAGTGACGCCGATCTCGGCAAGTTCAGCAAACACCTGTCGGGCGACGCTTTCGACGTACAGCCGGTCGACAAGGACGCCGATGCGATCAAGAAGACCATTCGTGGGCTCACGGGCCTGGACAAGTTTCTCGACACCGAGGGTGGCCTCGTCCGCTGGCACGCGCAGTTCTGAGCTGGGCCACCGCCTCTTGGCGTGGTGCGGCGCCTGGGCTTGCGCGCTTGGCCTGGCTGCCTGCACGCCGATGGCGCCGGCACCTGCGGCCGGCGTGGCGCCGGCCTGCGAGTCGCTGGGCGACGTGACCAGCGTCAATCGGCAGACGGCTGGCGAGCTGCAGCGCAGAGTCGAATCTGGCGCTTTGTTCGGTGCCGCCGCGGCGGGCACCGGCGTCCAGAGCTGCAGCATCTGGCACGCCGGGCGCTCGGTCGAGTTGCTGTACCGCTTTCGTAGCGGCGGCCAGTTCACCGCCAAGCGCGACCCGGTCATCGAGTTGACCGAGCAGCGCGCGAAGCTGGCGCTGCCGCTGGCGGAAGATGCTTTGCGCGTGCTCGGCCAGGCAGAGCGGCAGGCCTTCGGCGAGCAGGGCTGCGGTATCGACTGGGCTCACCCCGACACCGAAGCCGCTAAGAGTGAACCCGGCGCGACCGACACGGTCTGGCATGGCGAGTCGTGCAACTGCCGGGCCAGGGCCCGGCGCGATGCCTTGGGCACGGTGATCGAGCTGGCATTGACCAGCGCGTGCTGAGCGCGCTCCCGGGCGGCCCCTCGTTTCCTCAAGGGCCAGTGACTTTCGTCGCTTTACCCGCTGGGTGGCGGGCGGCTACCGTCCGGCCACACGCTGCGTCGTGTTCCCCACGCCATGCCCAGCCCTTGCCAGCTCAAGACCCCGCTTGCCCCCGACCTGCTGCGCGTGCAGTCGTGCGTTTCGCGCGAGGGCATGAGCGAGCTGGGCGAGATACAGCTGGTCTTGCTGAGCGAGAAGAAAGACATCGCGCCCGATGACCTGCTGGGCAAGCCGGTCACGCTGACGCTGGCCTTCCGCGACGACGCCAAACGCCACCTGAACGGCTATGTCGCGCGGTTCTCGCAAGGCGGCTTCGAAGGCAAATACTTCGTCTACCAGATGACGCTGCGGCCCTGGCTGTGGCTGCTGACGCGCACGGCTGACTGTCGCATCTTCCAGGACATGACGGTGCCMGACATCRTCAAGTCGGTGTTCGGCGACCACCCGGTGGCGCACTTCGAGCAGAAGCTGTTCCGCACCTACCGGCCGTGGACGTATTGCGTGCAGTACCGCGAGACCGACTTCAACTTCATTGCCCGGCTGCTGGAACACGAAGGCATCTACTGGTTCTTCGACCACACCGACGGCGACCACAAGCTGGTGCTGTGCGATTCGGCCAGCGCACACGACGCGGCGCCCGGTTGCGATTCGCTGCCGTTCTACGGCAACGTGAGCCAGGCGCCGCCACTGCTGGAGTACGTGAACCAGTGGTCGATGGCGCGCCACGTCAAGCCCGGCAAGGTGGTCATCACCGACTACGACTTCGAGCGTCCTTCCACCTCGCTGGAGACCAACCAGGCACGCAGCCGCAGCTACGACCTGTCCGACGGCGAGGTGTTCGACTACCCCGGTGGCTACATCCAGACGGGCCACGGCAGCCAGTACGCTGAAGACCGGCTCGACGAGATGCAGAGCCGCTACGAGGTCTTCAACGCCGGCACCAACGCGCAGGGCGTGTGCACCGGTAGCCTGCTGAAGCTCACCCGCCACCCGCGAGACGACCAGAACGCCGAGTACCTCGTCACCTCGACCCAGTTGCAGGTGCAGCAACCGGCCAACGAAGCGGGCGAGGGCGGTGAGGCTCGGCTGATGTGCGGCTTCGGCGCGATCGTCTCGAGCCAGCAATACCGCCCGCCGCGCCGCACGCCCAAGCCGCATGTGGCGGGGCCGCAGACGGCGACTGTCACTGGCCCAGGGGGCGAAGAGATCTTCACCGACAAGTACGGCCGGGTGAAGGTGCAGTTTCACTGGGACCGGCGCGGCCAGCGCAACGAGAAGAGCTCATGCTGGGTCAGCGTGGCCTACCCGTGGGCCGGCTCGAACTTCGGCGGCATCCACATCCCGCGCATCGGCCAGGAAGTGGTCGTCAGCTTCCTCGAAGGCGACCCCGACGCACCGCTGATCATCGGCCGCACCTACAACGGCGAGAACCTGCCGCCCTGGGACCTGCCCGCCAATGCCACGCAAAGCGGCTTCCTGACCCGCTCCAGCAAGGGCGGCGGTTATGGCAACGCCAACGCCATCCGCTTCGAAGACAAGGCCGGCAGCGAACAGCTCTGGATCCACGCCGAGAAGAACCAGGACATCGAGGTCGAGAACGACGAGACGCACTGGGTCGGCCACGACCGCACCAAGACGATCGACAACGACGAGACGACGCACGTCAAGCACGACCGGACCGAGACCGTCGACAACAACGAGAYGATCACGATCGGTGTCGACCGCACCGAAAAGGTCGGCAGCAACGAGAAGATCAGCATCGGGGCCAACCGGACCGAGGACGTGGGCGCCAACGAGACCATCTCGATCACTGCCAACCGCTCGGAGACCGTGGGCGGCAACGAGACGATCGGGATCACTGGCAACAGGTCGATCACAGTGAGCGCGAGCGAAACCGCGACAGTCGCGCTACAGCGTACCCACGCTGTCGGCATCAACGAGACGATTGCCATTGGTGCCGCGCAGGAAATTGYGATCGGCGCTGCACAGGTGGTGGCTGTTGGCGCGGCACAGTCGATTACTGTCGGGCTGAATCAATCGACGAACGTCGGCGTGAACCAAAGCACCGATGTTGGAGCCAAGCAGACCAACAACATCGGCGGAGACCGATCGGTGACCGTTGGAGGCTCTCAAAGCACGAAGGTCGGCAAAGGGCGAATCACGTCGGTGGCCGATGACGATGCGCTGAAGGTTGGCAAGAAGTGCGTCGTGGAGGCCGGTGAGTCTGTCGTAATCACCGCGGGAAAGGCAAGTATCACACTTAAGAATGACGGCACGATCCAAATCAACGGCAAGGACATCAGCGTTGACGGCTCCGGAAAAATTGAGGCGAAGGCGTCAAACAACATCGTGATGAAGGGTTCGAAGATCCTTCACAACTGAGGCAAGGCTATGGGCGGCAGGGAGAAGTTCGAAGCACTGGCGGCAGGAGTCGCCATGATGGGTTGCCCGATCGAGGTCAGCGAGCTGGTGGCGCTCGTCGATGAAGGTCGCACCCCGATGGTGATCGACCCAGCGCAGGCCGAAGGTCAGCTGCTGCGTGCGCGCTCGCTGATTGATCTTCACGCTGCGCATGTTGGCCGGCAGGTGCTGTTGGCGTTCGTGGGCGGCGACCCCACTCAACCCGTCGTGCTGGGCCTGCTGCACGGAGACGTGTCGCAACCCCTGCAAGCGGCGCCTGGACAGGTGCAGATGGACGTGGACGGTGAGAGGCTGGTCATCAAGGCACGTCAACAACTGGTCTTGAGGTGCGGCAAAGCCAGCATCACCCTGACGCAATCGGGCAAGGTTCTGATTGAAGGGGCCTATGTGCTCAGCCGGTCGAGCGGCGTCAATCGCTTGAAGGGTGGCTCGGTGCAGATCAATTAATGTCTACCGAGTCGACGTGCAAGTCATTTCCAATCGGCCCTCCACGCATCAGCTTTGGCTCGCGCGAGACAAGCACGGTCGCGAGCACTACTGCATCGTTGTCAAGATCACTTATGCGCTGCGCTTCGACGGGGCGCCGCTTGAGGTTGCCGACGTTCAACGTCCCGTCGTGCCGGCTGATGTGTACCGAGGCGACGCAGGCTCGACTAGCCTGCTGATAGCGCACGACGTCGCTCTGCACAAGCCGTTGACGGATTTCGTTGTTGTCGGAGATGCGTGTGCGCCGGGTCACACACCCGTTAGGGAACTTACCGCGCGGGTCGTCGTGGAAGGGGCGCTTGACAAGTCCATCCGCGTCATTGGCGATCGACGTTGGGAGGATGGAATCTTTGGACTCTCGCCCAATGAGCCGGCGCCGTTCAGGGCCATGCCGGTGGTCTTCGAGCGCGCCTACGGGGGCACTTACAGGGATCCTGATGACGAGAACGTCATGACGTGCTGGCGCGAAAACCTGGTGGGTGTCGGTCACCACGACGGCTTACCGGCGCGCTTGTTTGTAGGCTCGTCGCTGCCGAATCTGGAAGATCCGGGGCGCCACATCAGTTCCTGGGGCGACAGAACAGGGAGCATGTGCTTCTCGTATGTCAGTCCGCATTGGGCCTCTCGAGCAAGGTTCGCCGGCACCTATGACCAGACTTGGCTGGACGAACGCTACCCGCTGCTGCCGTTGAACTATGACGCCAGGTTCGAGCAGAGCGCCCCGCCTGACCAGCAGCTGAACTCGATCCAAGACGGCCAAAGTGTCGCCATGCTCAACATGCATTCGACGGGAGTGATCAGGTTTCGCCTGCCGGCGATGGATCTTCCGATTACTTTCCTGGCAAAGGATGAGCCTGACTTGCACACAGTGGCACGACCGGACGCTGTTGCCGTGCTCTGTAACGAAGACGTCGTCACTCTGACTTGGCGTGCATCCTTGCCTTGTAGACGGAAGTTCCACGCGCTGCGCAAGGTCGTGATCGGAGATCGGTCCGCGCATTGGTTTGCTCTGCAGCGCAGTTCCAAGCCCTATTACCCAGGCCTGGGCGCGCTTTGCAAGGCGGAATTGGCGCGATGATCACGGTCTCGCACGCAGGAATGGTGACGGCGCTTGGGAATGACTACGCCTCATCCTGTGCCGCGATTCGCGCTGGCCTCTCGGCCTTCGATGATGTTCCGTTCATCATCGAGTCAGGTCCGGTGGTGGCAGCCCCGGCTCGATACTTGACCGGCCGCGCACTCGGGGTTGAGTTGTTGGCGGAGCTGGCAGCGTTGGCTATCGAAGATGCCGGTGCCGTCGACTTGGCGCGCACATCGCTCATCGTCCTTTGCCTGCCCGAACCGTCGCGCGCGGACTGGGGTGAATCTCACTCGAATCGGTTTCTGGCGGCGCTGCAGGCGCGGCTCGGCTTCCAACTGCGCCGCCGGGCCGTCATCGAGTCGGGGCCGGTGTCTGCAACGGTCGCCCTGATGTCCTGTAGGGACGCGATTGCCCAGGACGTTCGGCTGCAGTGTCTGGTTGTCGGCGTCGACTCGCTGATCAATGCACCGATGCTTGATCGCCTTCATCGCGAGCAGCGGCTCAAGACGACCGGCAATCCGGATGGCCTGATACCGGGGGAAGCGGCGGCCTGCCTTGTCGTTGAGTCTGTTCATTCGTCGGCGCGTGGTCTGAAGCTCTGGGGAATCGGGTTCGGGCTCGAATCGGCGACCGTAAGAAGCGACGAGCCGGTCCTGGGTCACGGTCTGGCTCAGGCGATGAAGAACGCGCTGGCAGATGCACGCTGCACGATGACCGAAGTTTCCTTCAGGGTCAGTGACATGACCGGGGAGCGGTACGCATTCGCTGATGCCAACTACGCACTGGCCCGCGTTCTTCGCGAACGTAAGCCAATCTTCGAAATTATCCATCTGATGGATTCGCTCGGATCGACGGGAGCAGCGGCGGGTGCATGCCAACTGGCATATCTCAAGTACCTGTACGACAGGGGCATTGCCCCCGCGACGGCAGCGTTTTGCGAATCGTCGTCCGACGACGGCCAACGGGCTGTCATCGTGGCTGCAGGTCATGTACTGGACCATGCTTGATGGCAAACAATGTTTTTGCCAATGGCATGGAGATCGCCTGCAAGGCTGGCGACGGCAAGGTGATTGCGGCCTTTCCGGACGTCTGCCTCAGTCCGCCGTCTCCGCCAGCCGGGCCGGTGCCTATTCCGTATCCCGTGACGTCGTATGCTTCAGACACTCAGGACGGTTCTCGCACTGTGGTGATCAGCGGACAGGAGTGCATGTTAAAGAGCACTTCCTACTACAAAAAATGCACAGGTGACGAAGCGGCGACGAAGTCGCTCGGTATGGGTGTCGTGAGCCACAACATCCAGGGCAAAACCTACTTTGCCGCCTGGTCTTCCGATGTGAAGTTCGAAGGCGAAAACGTCGACCGCCATGGTGACCTGACCAATTCGAATGGGCAGAGCACGACCAATCAGGTGGGGCAAGTCAACTTCGATTCCAGCACGTTCGATCGACTGGGTAGTTGTGATGGGGTGAGTGAGGAGTTTCGGCTCGTGCCCTACAGGTCCAAGCGTTCGGGAAAGAACAACGCATATTCTTGCCCCAAGCCCCAAACGGGCCACCATCTCGTGCCGGGTCACCTGATGAATCCCACATCGTCGGGGCGGTACCGTGCGGGCAATGGATCCTGCCATCACAATACCGCGCCGGTCATATGTGCCGTCGGAAAGAGTCAGTTCTTTGGCAGCCACTACATGGGCCACTATCCGGCTGACGGCTGGGAGGCGCTCTTGAGTGCAAGTGGCCAACAGTACCCTTACTCCGAGGCATTGGAGAATTCCGCGCACTCCGCAGGCATGATTGTCAACGGCAAGCCGTTGGAGCCAGGAGACGAAGGCTACGACTGCGTAAAGGCGCAGATCGACGACTATTTCGAGAAATGCGGTATTAATGAAACCGACCAGTTCCAGCCCGCATCGAGTGGCCTGGTCACCGACTTTGCACGCGGGCTTCCCCCTGCGCCTAGAGTCCCTTGACTGACCTTTTATGGCAAAAGCAGTCCATAGCATCGAATTCACCCGCGCGGCCTGGCTGTCCGCCGACCATTTCATTCTCGGCGGACACCTTCCGGCCTATCCCGATGCGCGTGTGACGCGCATCGTTGAGTATCGGCAAGGGCAGTGGTCTCAGCTGGCCGATCTGCCGGAGATCGTGGCATCGCTCAGCGTGAGCCACGCGCGGGGCATCCCCACAATCCACGCCATGTTGCGCAATGGGGTCATTCACAGCTGGACGGAAGGCAAGCATCACGTCGAGGTCATTGATCGCAATCGACATTTGTTCTTCAACGAGTTGAAAGAAGTCGGGGGCTGCCTGTTTGCTTGCGGCGCAGGACACCAAGTGTTCCGGCGCATCGAATTGGGCTGGAGCCCGATCGACGTAGGCATTTTCATAGACCCGAAGGCCGGTCGCAGCCAAGCCATGCTGGCCACGCGTTCCGTCCTGACCAGCATTGACGGGCAAGCGGCTGACAGCCTGTTCGTGGTCGGAGCCAGCGGCGTAATCATGTATTTCGATGGTGCGAGCTGGTCGTCGACGGAGTCGCCGACGAACCTTGGCCTGATGCGTATCCGCCGGGTGGGAGACCGGATGTTGGCGTGTGGCTATCACGGACTGGTCGTGGAGGGCGGCAAAGATGGCTGGCGAATTCTTCATCACCAGCACGGCAGCCCTTCGCTGTTTGACATCGCGACCTTCGGCGATCGGGTGTTCCTGGCGTCCGAGTTTTCGTTGTTCGAGCTGCGTGGCAGCGCGTTGTCGGAAGTGGATGTGCCGACACGCGCTGAACCGACGTTTGGTTCGCTGTCGGGGGATGAATCCACTGGGTTGGTCTCCGTGGGCGGCGAAGACTTGTTTACGTTCAATGGTGAACGGTGGTCGCGTCTGGAATGCCCGTGGAACGCGGAGCTGTGACGGATCGTAGGAGGCGTTTCGTCTGCCCGTGAATCGGTGACGCTGCCATGACTTTCGGTCATTGCGCCAATGAAGTGGGCGGGCAAGCATCGGAGTGCTACTTTTCGATGATGCCTTGCCATGTCTCCAATCGCCAGTTCCGACGACCAGACCGACCGTCCGGAAGAGCCGGCCGTGCCCGCCGCGAATGGCGCGTTGCCGCCTGAAACGGACGACGACGCCACCCGCATCGCACCGGTCAAGCCCGCCGCTCAACCCAAGCCGCCCCGCCGCGAAACCCCACGCCTCCCCGCCGGCGAAACCCTGCCTGGCGGCGCCCACGCCGGCGATCCCACCATCCGCCAGGTCGGCCGCTACGAGATCCGCGAACGGCTGGGCCGCGGTGGCATGGCCACGGTGTTCAAGGCGCACGATCCGCAGATC
>NZ_JBFUGE010000190.1:0-10994 GCF_056403075.1 Ideonella sp. P3_A4
GCTCTTCGTCGTGTGGCACGACCATTGCCCCCATCACCGTGCTCATCACGTCGTTCAGCGTGATGACCCCGACGACCAGGCTGTATTCGTTGACGATGACGGCGAAGTCTTCGTGCGCCTGTCGGAACTGGGTCAGCATTTCGGCCAGCGTCAGCCGGTCGGGCACGATCAGCACCTTTTTCACCAGGCCCGAGTCGGAGCAGGCGCTCAAGCTCATCGGTTGCCCCAGCAGCACGCGCTGGAACAGGTCGGTCGCGTCGATGTAGCCCAGGACTTCGTCGATGCCTTCGCCGCAGACCAGGTAGGTCGAGTGCGGCGCTTCGGCCACGCGGTTGCGCAGCAAGGTGTCGTCATCGTCCATCGACAGGTAGACCACGCGCTCGCGGGTCGTCATCGCGGTTTCCACCGTGCGCGTGTCCAGCTCGAACATGTTGATGATCACCTGCTGCTCTTCACTGGCCACGGCTCCGGCCAGCGTGCCGGCAGCCGTGAGTGCCAGGATGTCGTGGTGGGTGACCCGATCGTCACGTTTTTGCGGCAAGCCCAACAAACGCGACAAGGAGTTCGACAGGCCGTTGAATATCCAGACGAGCGGCTTCAACAGCGTGGTCAGCAAACTCATCGGACCGACGGTGCGCATCGCCAGTTGCTCGGGATCGTTCATGCCCAGCCGGCGCGGCACCAGATCGGCCAGCACGATGAACAGCGAGGTGATGGTCAGGAACGACAACGCGAAGCCGATCGTCTGTGCCCGCTCGGGCGCCATCACCAAGCCAAGAAGTGCAGCAAAGTGCGGGGTCAGTGCCCCTTCGCCAACGATGCCGCCGAGGATGGCGACCATGTTGAGCCCGATCTGGACCACGGTGAAGTAGTGGCCCGGCGCTTCCTGCACGGTGATCACCCGTGCGGCGCGGCCATCGCCCTCGTCGGCCAGCCGGCGCAGTTGCAAGCGGCGCGCCRCCGCCATCGAGATCTCGGCAACGGAGAAGAAGGCCGCGCCGGCGATCAGCAGCGCGATGAGCAGCAGGTCGGTGGCCATGCCGTCAGCATACGGCCTCCACGCTGCTTTTCGATCAGCTGAACAGGCGCCGCGCGGCAGGGCTGCCGGCCGCCAAGTCGCGCGATTCGAGTGCGCGGTACAGCCGGTCCAGCTCTTGGCCGATGGCCGCGAATGCGTGCAGCGTGATCGGGCTGCTCTGGTCGTCGACCAGCGTCGCGTCCAGGTCGTCGGCCAGGCGACGGGCACTGTGCTGCCAGGCGGCGAACGGCTCGGCAGACTCCAGCGTCTGCGGCACATCCAGGCTCAGGATGAGCTCGCGCAGAGCAGCGTGGCCCGGGTCTTCGGACAGCGCCACCTGGGGATCGAAAGCCAGGACCAGCACCGGCGGCGCGCCTTCCTCGGCACCAGGCAGCACCAGCCGCCCCGGCACCGAGCCCGGCACGAAGCCGTGGCGGCCGGCCGCCTGCTGGATGTAGCCGACCGACCAGGCGATCGAGTTGGCGCGCAGGATCGTCGTCAGCTGCGCATCATGCTGGCTCGCGAAGGTGTCCAGCTCGCGGGCGCGGGCCACCGCGTCCAGCATGTCCGGGAAGTCGACCGCCGCGCTCAAAGCCTCGGCAAAGGTCTCGATCTTCTGCACGAACTCGGAGTACTCGATCTCGTTGACGGCGCCGTGGCGATTGGCCATTTGCAGGCCGGCCTGGAACTCGCCATAACGTTGGCCGGCGCGGGGCATTTCCCATTCGCCGGTCTCAGCATTCAGGCCTTCGATGTGAAAAGGCTTGGTGCCGGCGCGGCGGCTGCCGGGCAGGTTCTGCAGCGCCAGCTCGCCGGTGATCGGGGCCTCAGGCGTGACGGTGGCGATCGCGTCGATCAGCGCGTCCACGCGGGCTTGGCGACGCAAGGTGGCCGTCGGCAACGGGCGGGGCTCGCCCAGGTCCGGCTCGCGCTGACCTGTCAGCGTGGGCTCCATGCGAGGCGCCGTTTCGGCGCCGGCCGGCACCTGCGGCAAGCGGGGCGTCTCGCGTCGCGCCGTCCACGCGCCATGCACCACCACGGCCATCAGCACCAGGCCCGCGAGCATCGCCAAAGCAATGGTCAAGGTCATGCTGCCTCCACCATGCCAACAGCAGCTTCCATGTCCACCGCCACGATGCGCGACACGCCCTGCTCTTGCATCGTCACGCCGATCAGCTGCTCGGCCATTTCCATCGCGATCTTGTTGTGCGAGATGAACAGGAACTGCGTGCCCTTGGACATTTCGTTAACCAGCTTGGCATAACGCTCGGTGTTGGCGTCATCCAGCGGCGCGTCCACCTCGTCCAGCAGGCAGAACGGCGCCGGGTTCAGCAGGAAGATCGCGAACACCAGCGCGATCGCGGTCAGTGCCTTCTCGCCACCCGACAGCAGGTGGATGGTCGAGTTCTTCTTGCCCGGCGGCTGCGCCATCACCTGCACGCCAGAGTCGAGGACCTCGTCGCCGGTCATGATCAGCTTGGCCTGGCCGCCACCGAACAGGCTGGGGAACATGCGGCCGAAGCCTTCGTTGACCTGGTTGAAGGTGGTCATCAGCAGGTCGCGCGTTTCGAGGTCGATCTTGTGGATCGCGTCTTCCAGCGTGCTGATCGCGTCGTTCAGGTCGGCGTTCTGCGCATCGAGGAAGGTCTTGCGCTCGCGCGCCGCGCTCAGCTCGTCCAGCGCCGCCAGGTTGACGGCGCCGAGTGCGGCGATGTCGCGGTTGATGCGGTCGATCTCGCCTTGCAGGCCCCAGAGCTTGACGTTGCCGTCGGCAATCGTCTGTGCCAGGGTTTCGAGGTTGACCTCGGCTGCCACCAGCTGCTCCATGTACTGGGCGCCGCCCAGCTGCGCGGCTTGCGTTTCCAGCTGCAGCTTGGTGATGCGCTCGCGCAGCGGATCCAGGCTGCGTTCGAACTGCAGGCGCTGCTCGTCGGCGGCGCGAAGTTTGGCCGACAGGTCGTCATATTCGCTGCGCGTGGCGGCGAGCACCTGTTCCTTTTCGAGCTTGATCGCCAGCGCGTCCTGCAGGCCGGCTTGTGCCGCCTGGTCGTTGAAGCTGCCGAGTTCAAGCTGCAGCTGTTCGCCGGCTTGGGCATTGGCTTGCACTTGAGCGGCCGCTGTCTCGATCGCGCGTTGCAGCTCGCCACGGCGGGCTGCCAGCGCCCGGGCCTGGAACTGCGCTTCCTGTGCCTGCCGCTCAAGCGAGCGCAGCTGTTCACGCGCATCGTTCAGGCGCCGCTCGGCCTGGATCACGGCTTCTTCCAGCTCGGCGTGGCGCTCTTGCGTGTCGGCCAGCTGCATGTCCAGCTCTTCGAAGCGGGCCTCGCCGGTGACGCGACGCTCCGACAGCTCTTCCATCTGCCCATCGATCTCGGCCAACTCTTCTTCGAGCTGGTTGCGGCGGGTGCTGGCGGCTTCGGCTTGCTGGCTGAGCTGCAGCAATTGCACGTGCAGCTGGTGCGCGCGGGTCTGCGTTTCGCCGGCTTCGCGGCGGACGACCACCAGGCGCTGCGAGGCCTCGGTGTAGGCCGCGTCATGCCGAACCAGTTGCGTGCGCGCCTCGTCGGCGATCAGCACCTGGGCGCGGCTCTGGCGCTCCAGGCTCTCGATCTCTTGCGCGCGGGCCAGCATGCCGGCCTGCTCGGAATCGGGCGCATAGAAGGCCACCGCGAACTGCGAGACTGCGTGGCCCTCGCGGGTCATGATGACTTCGCCGTGGGTCAGCTGGTTGCGTTGCGCGAGCGCTTCGTCCAGGCCGGGCGCGGTGTAGACGCCTTCCAGCCAGTCGTTCAGCAGCGCCTTCATGCCGGCGTCGTTCAGGCGCAGCAGATCAGACAGGCGCGACAGCGTCTGGTGGGTGTTGGCGATCGCGGCTTGCGGCAGCGAATAGAACGCCAGCTTGGCGGGCGGCGCATCGGCGGCGAAGGCGCGCACGATGTCCAGCYGGCCGACCGACAATGCGCTCAACCGTTCGCGCAGCGCCGATTCGAGCGCCACTTCCCACCCCTGCTCGATGTGGATCTTTGTCCACAGGCCCTGCAGGCCGTCCAGCCCGTGCTTGGCCAGCCAGGGTTTGAGCTTGCCCTCGGTCTGCACTTTTTCTTGCAGTGCGCGCAGTGCGTCCAGGCGAGCCGTCAGGTCAGACTGCTTGGCCGATTCGCGGTTGACGGTGTCGTGCTGGGTGCGGCGCTGCTCGTCGAGCAACGGCACTTCTTCGCTCAGCTCGTGCAGGCGAGCCTCCGCTTCGTCGCGTGCGGCGTCGGCGGCTTCGCTGTCTTCTTTCAGCTGGGCCAGGCGGTCCATGTCCGGCGCGGCCAAGCCCTGGCGCTCGGTGGCCAGGCGCTCGCGGCGGGTGCGCAGCGTGCGGGTCTGCTCGTCGATGTTGCGGCTCTCGGCCGCCAGCACCTGGATCTGTTGTTGGACGTGTGTGACCTGGGTGCGCTGTTCGTTGGCCTTGGCCTGCGCGGCGCGCACACCATCTTCAAAGTTAGGCGCCGACATCGATTGCTCTTCAGCCTGCGCGGCCAGGATCTCGGCCTGCTCTTCGGCTGCGGCAATCTGCTCGGCAATCGTCTCCAGCTCGACCTCGGCGTCATCCTTGCGAGACGCCCATTGCGCGTTCTGCGCCTGCAGGTCGGCCAAGCGAGCCTCGGCGCGTTGGCGGCCTTCGACCACATAGCGGATGCGCTCTTCGAGGCGGCTGACTTCAAGCTGCGCCTGAGCCAGGTCGCCCTGCTTGGCATGCAGCGCGTCGGATGCGGCATAGTGCGCCTGGCGCACTGTTTCCAGCTCGGCTTCGACGTGGCGCAATTCGGCCAGGCGAGCTTCCAGCGCATTGGTGGCTTCGAGCGACGCCAGCTTGACGCGCTCTTCTTCAGTGGTCGCGTCGCGGTGCTTCAGGAACCACAGCTGGTGCAGCTTCAGCGTGCCCTGCTCTTGCAGGCCGCGGTACTGTGAGGCGATCTCGGCCTGGCGCTCGAGCTTGTCGAGGTTGGCGTTCAGCTCGCGCAGGATGTCGTCGACGCGGGTCAGGTTCTCGCGCGTGTCCTTCAGACGGTTCTCGGTCTCGCGGCGGCGTTCCTTGTATTTGGAAACACCGGCGGCTTCTTCGAGGAACAGGCGCAGCTCCTCGGGCTTCGATTCGATGATCCGGCTGATCGTGCCCTGGCCGATGATGGCGTAGGCGCGGGGGCCAAGGCCGGTGCCGAGGAACACGTCCTGCACGTCGCGGCGGCGCACCGGCTGGTTGTTGATGAAGTAGCTGGAGGTGCCGTCGCGCGTCAGCACGCGCTTCACGGCGATCTCGCTGTACTGGTTCCACGAGCCACCGGCGCGCCCGTCTTCGTTGCTGAAGACCAGCTCGACGCTGGCGCGGCTCGAAGGCTTGCGGTTGCCCGAGCCATTGAAGATCACGTCCTGCATCGATTCGCCGCGCAGTTCGCTGGCTTTCGATTCGCCCAGCACCCAGCGCACCGCGTCCATGATGTTGGACTTGCCGCAACCATTCGGGCCGACCACGCCGACCCGCTGGCCAGGCAGCTGGAAGGTGGTCGGCTCGGCGAAGGACTTGAAGCCGGACAGCTTGATCTGGTTGAGCCGCATGAAGGGGAATAGGGTCGGGCGAAGGGCCGGCCGGAGCCGTTGAGCCTTCGCCCTAAGTCATTGATTTATCAGTGGATTTTGGCCAGAACCAGGCCGCAAAAGTGGCCGGGATGATACCATCGCGCCCTTCCCGAACCCTCCCTAGTTGCCGCTTCAGGCGGCTAACGCCGACATGGCCCGTACCGCCCCCAAGACGTCCAAGACGCCAGCCGCTGCCGAGCCGAAGCAGCGCCCGATGCCGCCGAACCCGCCGACCGCCCCGTCGAAGGAACTGTTCGTGTTCCCCAACCCGGCGCCGGAGCGGGACTACGTGATCCAGTTCCAGATCCCCGAGTTCACCTGCCATTGCCCGCTGACCGGCCAGCCGGATTTCGCGCACTTCACGATCGACATGGTCTGCGACAAGCTGTGCATCGAGCTGAAGAGCCTGAAGATGTACATGTGGAGCTTCCGCAATGAAGGCGCGTTCCACGAGAAGGTCACCAACGACATCCTGACCAAGATCGTCGAGGTCACGAAGCCGCGCTACGCCCGCATCACCGCCAAGTGGTACGTGCGCGGCGGCATCTTCACCAACGTGGTGGCCGAACACCGCAAGAAGGGCTGGAAGCCCGAACCCGTGGTGACGCTGCCGGCGCACGCCACTGAAACCGGCCTGCGAGGCTGAGCGAGCCCAAGGTCGACATGGGCGCACTCGCCGGCCACCCGCCCTATCAAAAGTTCGAGGTGGCCGTGCGCCGCAGCCCGATCGACGGCTTCGGCGTTTTTGCGCTGGAGCCGGTGCCCAAGTGGCACAAGATCGGCGAGGTGCGCGGCGAGTCGATCACGATCGCTGAGGCGCGCCGCCGCGCCGCGATGCTCGAGCGCATCATGATCGTCGAGATCTCGGCCAAGAAGGCGATCGACCTGGCGAAGTCGACCGACCCGATGCGCTTCACCAACCACAGCTGCCAGCCCAACGGCCAGCTGCGCGTGCACGAAGGCCGGATCGAGTTCTACGCCCTGCGCAACATCGAGCCAGGCGAAGAGATCACGGTCGACTATGGCGAGACCCACCACGAGGGGCGGCTGGCCTGCCGCTGCGGCGCGCCGGGGTGCGTCGGGCGGCTTTGAGTGCCGGCGGTGCCACCGGGCACCAGCAGCGTCACCAGACCTTGGCGCACGGCCCCTGGGCCCACAGCGGCGCGGTCGGTTGGGCGGGTGGCGGCCCAGCAGCCTCGCGGCTGACGCCCAAGTGCGTCATGGTGCCCAGCAATGCCTCGGCCGGTGCCGCCAACTCGATGTCGGCACTTTGCTGTGCCAGCCAGCTGCCCACGTGGCGCGGAGTGGGCTGAGCCTCGCTCCAGGCCCACAGGGTCAGGACCTGGTCCGGCGCCAGGGCCACCGGCTGCAGCAGGCGCACCGTCAGCGCGCGGCCGTGGCGGCGTGCCATCGTGGCCAGGGCGGGGCGCCCCTGCCCGTCTTGCAGCACACCGACATAACTGGCGGGCGGGTGCGCCGTCGCAAGTTCCAGCTCCTGCACCTGAGGGCGCCACTGAACCAACCCGATGCACAACAGCGCCCCAGCGGCCAGACCGAGCGCCGCGGGCCAGCGCCAGCCCATGCCAGTCAGCATGCCCGCGGCGCGCCCGCGTAGTCCCTTCGCCGGCAAGGCCCGGGCCGACGCTGTGGGGTGGAACAGGCGCCGCTGGATGTCAACCCAGACCTGCTCGCGGGGCGCCATCGATACAGGCGCGCCGCGTTCTAGCGTGACCAGGATCTCGCGCCAGCGCACCACTGCCTGCGCGGCGACGGCGGACTCGGCCAATGTGCGGGCAAAGCGGCGGCTGGCCCGGGGCGACAGCGTTCCCAGCACATGGGCCCGCGCAAGGGCGTCGAGCCGCTGGGGCAGGAGGTAGTTCATGACGATTGAATCCCGCCCGCCTCCAGGCAGGCCTTCAGGTAGACCAGACCGCGGCGCACCCAAGCCTTGACCGTACCCAGCGGCGCGTCGAGCGCGTCGGCAACCTCAGCGTGCGTCATGCCCCGGTAGTACGCCAGGGCAAGCGCCTGGCGCTGCTGCGCCGTCAGCCGGCCCATGCAGGCCTGGATGTGCGTCGCCCGGATCGAGGCATCGAGCCACTGCTCCGGGCCGGCGGCCGCCGGGGCCAGAGCCTCGGGCAGGTTGTCGTCGCCAGGCGCCGAGTCGCCCACGCTGCTGGAGCCAGCCCGGCGCACGTCGATCGCGCGGTTCCTGACGATGTTGATCAGCCAGGTCATCGGCACGCCCAGCCGCGCGTCGTAGGCACTGGCTGAATGCCAGACCTTGACGAAGGCATCCTGCAGCACCTCCTCGGCCAGTGTCTGGCGCTGCAGGACGCGCCAGGCCACGGCCAGCAGGTAATTGCAGGTCGCGCGGTAGAGCTGCTCGAAGGCGCGCCGATCGCCGAGCGAGACGCGCGCTATCCAGCGCGCGAGCTCGTCGTTGTCCGGCGCGGGCCTGCCGCGCGACATGGCCGAGGGCTCAGCCTGCATCAGGGCTTGACGTGCAGCAGCGGGCCCGACAGATCGGGGTAGTTGCTGGTGTTGAGCACTTGCACACCGGCCGTGTGTTCGCCGCTGAACGGCGTCACGTTGCCCGGGCAACCGGCCTTGACTGCGTCGGCGGCGGAGTTGAACCACAGCCCCACGTGGTAGGTGTGGACCGGGGCCGTCTGCGGGTTGACGCCGGCATCGGGGAAGTTGTCGTGGTGAACATCCGGTGCCGCGATGCTGCCGGGCGCGACGATGAAGGTCTCTTCGTTGAACCGGCCGATGAACTTGCGCGAACCGTTGCCGAGGTAGTCCGACTCGATGTCACCCTGGTACCACGCCATGCCGAAGGGCGCGTTGGGCGCCTGAATGACGAAGAGGTTGAAGTCGGTGTTCGGCGGCAGGCCGGTGACGCTGACCGTCATCTGCTCGGCGCCGACCAACGGCTTGACCTGGACATGGCCTTTCACGTACGGCAGACAACCCGGAACCGCCACGAGCGAGGGCGTGCGCACCATGTTGAACTTGAATGTCTCGCTGGTACCGGCGTGCGCGGGCGCCGACGCAAATGCCATCGTCAGAAGCGAGGCGGCGATGGTGACTGCGGCGGACGGCTTGGCGAAACGTTGAAACTGGGGGCTCATGAAGCTGACTCCTTGGGTTTGATGAAACGGCGCCCTGTGCATCAGGTGCCGCGYTGTCACGGTGCGTGACGAACCCGACTTACGGAGCCATCGCCAACCTGGACGCACAGGCGACGAACTTTTCTTTTCTTCCTGTTCGTCCAGCCGCCTGGTCAGGTTCTGGAGCATCGAGAACAGTCACGCCACGCCCACCCGTTTTGGGATGGGACTCGCATGCGCCGCGCCCTTTCGTGACGTCCGGCGTTGCGCGCGTCGGTACCCCAGATGCAGCAGTCGTAGCGGCAGGAAACCGCGATGCGCCGGCCGCGCGCCGAACCGCCGCGGATAGCGGACGGTCAGGTCGCCGTCGGCGCGCCCAGCCAATCGCGCAGCAACTGCTCCAGCGCCTTGGGGTCGATCGGCTTGGCGAGGTGGGTGTTCATGCCGGAGTCCAGGCACTGCTGACGGTCGTCTTCGTAGACGTTGGCCGTCATCGCGATGATCGGCGTGTGCTGGTGCAGCGGCTGGCGGCGGATGCGGCGGGTGGCTTCGAGGCCGTCCATCAGTGGCATGTGCATGTCCATCAGCACCAGCGGGTAGGCCTCGTGCTGCGCCATCGCGACCGCCACGGCGCCGTCGCTGGCCAGGTCGGCCACCAGGCCATGACGCGCCAGCAAGGCCTGGATGACCTCCTGGTTGACCGGGTTGTCTTCGACGACCAACACCTTGCCAGGCAGTTGCCAGCGCGGCAGTCCGGTGGCCGGCGCAGCGGAAGATGGGCCGGCCGTCACCCGTTCGGCAACTTCCGTCACCAGGCGCTGCAAGGGCAGCAGGATCCAGAACCGGCTGCCCTGCCCTGGCTGGCTGGCCACACCGATCTGGCCGCCCATCAGCTGGCACAGCTCGCGGCTGATCGTCAGGCCCAGGCCCGACCCACCGAAGCGCCGGGTGGTCRACACGTCGGCCTGCTCGAAGGCGTCGAACACACGCACCTGCTGCTCGGGTGTCAGGCCAATGCCGCTGTCCCATACCTCGAAGCGCAGCCAGACACGCTCGTCTTCATCTTCGCGGACCTGCGACACCGCCAGCCCGACCTCGCCGTGGTGGGTGAACTTGACCGCGTTGCCGAGGAAGTTCAGCAGCACCTGACCGAGACGGCGCTCGTCACCCAGCAAGCGCTGCGGCAATCCGGCCTCGAGCTGCTTGTGAAGGCGCAGACCCTTGGCCTTGGCGGACGAATCGATCATGCCCAGCATGCGATCGACCATCGCTTCAAGGYCAAAGGCCACCGTTTCGAGCGACAGCTTGCCGGCCTCGATGCGCGACAGGTCGAGCACGTCGTTGATCAGCCCCATCAAGTGCTGGGCGGCGTCGAACACCCGTTTCAGACGCTCTCGCTGCGCCGGCTCGTGGCTGTCGTCGTGCAGCAGCTGGGTCAGGCCGATCACCGCGTTCATCGGCGTGCGGATCTCGTGGCTCATGTTGGCCAGGAAGGCGCTCTTCGCCCGGCTGGCCGCTTCGGCCGCTTCCTTGGCGGTGGCCAGGTCGGCGGTGCGCTCACGCACCTGGCGTTCGAGATCGACATTCGACTGCTGCAGCCGCGCCTCGCTGTCGCGCAGCGCGGCTTCGGCGGCGCGACGCTGCGCGAGTTCGTCCGACAGCGACTGCACGGTCTGCCCCAGCCGCTCGTTCATTTCATTGAAGGCCTGCCCGAGGCGGCGGAACTCTTCGGTGCCACGCACCGCCACGCGCCGGCCCAGGTCACCCGCGGCAATGCCCTCGGCCGCGTCGGTCAAACGTGCCAGCGGGCGCGACAGGATGGCAGCGATCAGCCACACCGCCCCCATGCCCAACAGCGCCAGCAGCCCGACGAAAGCGAGCCACTCGCGCTGAAGCAGCTGCAGCGGCGCCTCGAACTGGCGCTTGGGCTCATAGACCATCACCAGCCAGCGCGTGCCGGGCACCGGCTGCACATGGCCGTGCCAGTGGCGGCCCGCCCAGTCGGGCTCTTGTGCGCCGGGTGACGTGTCAACGTGGAACTCCGGCGGCAGGCGCTGCTGACCTGCCAGGCGCGAGTCGGTGCCGGCAAACAGGTGGCCTTGAGCGTCGAAGACGATGCCGTGCACATCGCCATGCGCGCTCAGGCTCTCGGCCAGCACCTGGCCCAGCAGGCCGGCTTCGAGCCGCAGGCGCAGCACGCCCAGCACCGCACCGTCGCGTTTGACGGGCGCTGCTGCGAA
>NZ_JBFUGE010000191.1:0-10993 GCF_056403075.1 Ideonella sp. P3_A4
TGGCTCAGCACATAGGCTGCGAGGAACCACATCCTCAGCGGCAGCTTGCTGGACGCCATCACAGTCCCGCTGATCAGGCTGCTTTGGTGGCGGCAGCTGCAGCACTGGTAGTACAACAGCCTGCCGCGCCTGAAATTGCTGTACTCGTCGCTGCCGCACGCGGGGCACTTGAAGCCCTGCGGCCAGCGCTGCGCCTGCAACTCCTGCTCGCAGCCTTCCTCCGTCCCGAACTGACGCATGAACTCTCCAAACGACAGCCCCTTCTGGAATTGCACCCGATTCATCGGCATGATTGGCCTCCTGATGTCTGCCAATTCATCTTCCGACCCTACTGGCTCACCCGGTGAGTCAGTGGCTGAGGATCATCGCTAATCAAGCGAAATCATCATGCCACTCCCTCAAAGTCCAGTGCTCGACTGCAGCCACTGTGGAAATAGAACTCCTCACGCGCTCAGGTTCGCCTATGCCAACCCGATGCTTTGGGACGAGATCGAAAACGACGGGAGGGTGGAGAAGCTTCTTGAGGAATACACGTGGGCAGCATATTCCTGCGGAACGTGCGGCGGACTGAACCTGTACGGGGACTTCTTGAACTTTCCGGACGCACGGGAGTGGCGGTTAAGCAAACTTCACCCGCGCGGGCCGGAGCTAATTCCCGCAGCTCACACCGTTTCGCCCGCAGAGCCAGTCCCTCCAAAAGTCATCGCTCTATACACGGAGGTCTTGCCTCTCCGTCACCGGGCGCCGGGTGCATTCGTGGGTCAGGTTCGCCGACTCCTCGAATTCATTGCCAAAGACAAGGGGGCTACTGGCCGCGACCTCTACACCAAGCTGCAGGAGTTGAGCAACAACGGCACTCTTCCCGGGTACTTCGCACACATGTCTGAACTACTGCGCAAGGTGGGGAACATGGGTGCTCACGCGGTCGAAGAAGAGGTCACTATCTGGGACGCTGAGCTCATCGACGACTTCTTTCGTGCAATAGTGGAATACGTATATGTCGCTCCTGCAAGGGTGCGCCGCATGGAAAACCGCCTCAAACAGCACGTGGAGGGCAGTGAGCCCTAACCCTTTACAGGGACTCCTCGGCAAGTCAACAGGGCGGGCCGTCTTCTTCTTTCCTAAGCTGCATTGATCGTTCGGTTTGTTTCGTCGCGACGCTTGAATGAAGGCGCTGAACAGCGAGCAGACTGCCACTCTACAGACGGCCTTGTTGCACGAGCGGTATTGCGCGTGCGGACCCAGATGCGAACCGCTCAGCGGGGCTCCATTCCTATCGCGTGGACTTGCATTGCTGCGCCACCAAGGGTTAGTCGAGCTTGCCCGCTGCCGGTCTGACCTGTCAGTGCATCTTCATCGTTCGTCTTGCAAAGGAATATGACTTCGGCTCATGCCGTGGCTTGGGCGCCTGGCTTTGCGCTGACGTGATTCGCGTCGAAGCGCTCGCCTCGGGTCATCACCGCCCACAGGATGCGGGCGTTCTTGTTGGCCAGCGCCACCACAGCCTTTTGCCATCCCGAACGCTGCTTCAGGGCGAGCACCCAGCGCGAGATCGGATCGCTACGGGTGTGCGCCGTGTTCACCACCGACTTGGCTCCCTGGATCAGCAGCGTGCGCAGGTACGGGTCCCCGCGCTTGGTGATGGTGCCCAGATTGCTCTTGCCCCCGCTGGAGCGCTGCTTGGGAGTCAACCCCACCCGGGCACCGAACTGCGCGCCGCTGCGGAACTGCTTGAAGTCGCCCCCCGTGGCCACGGCCGCCGAGGCGGTCACCGGGCCCACTCCCATGAGCTGCCCGGCGCGCTTGACAGCGTCGTTGTCATGCTCATGCGCAGCCAGCCGGTCGTCGCACCAGGCCAGGTGCGCATCCAGCTCGCACCATTGCGCCTGGGCGCGCTGCAGGGTCATTCGCGCCAGGCCGTTCAGTTCGTTGGTGGCGTCCTCCAGGATGGAGTCCAGTGTCGCGCTCAGAGCCTTCACGCCAGTGGGAACGGCAACGCCGAATTCAAGCAGCAGCACGTATACGATTGATGCAGGCAGTGCGATCGGCCTTCACCCCTTCGCGCAGCCGGTGCACGCACAGCATGATTTGCTGCTCGACGCTCTTGACCGGCACGAAGCGCATGTGGGGACGCCCGCCAGCCTCGCAGATGGCAGCCGCATCGTTCGCGTCGTTCTTCCCGCTCGCGCCCTCAGCGCGGTACGGCGCCGCCAGCTGCGCCGAGACGATGCGTGCATCCAAGTCCATCGCAAGCAGCTTGCGCGCCCAGTGGTGAGCGCTCGAACTGACCTCCATGACCACCACGCAGCCCGGCGGCAACTGACGGCACCATGGCAGGAACTTGTCTCGGCTCAGGGCTCGGTTGATCAACACGCGGCTGGCGCCATCGACAGCGTGTACCTGGATCACGCGCTTGGATAGGTCCACACCCACGCGCGCCGCCGGAACTCGGGTAATCTTGTCCACGGACTTCCCCTTTCAATGGCTGCAGATTGATGACTCGTACCACCAATCTTGGCGCATCGACGCCGTTGCCCGAAGGTGGGAAGTCCCTTCGCATTCCAATCGAACGGACAGTCGCAAGCGGGCTTCGCCCACCCGTGGCGGCCGCTCAGGTAAAACGTTAGACCTCATACCCAGCCATGGCCTCCTCTTCCCGTCCAGCTGGAAAGCTTCTCGGAGATGCGGGCGAGCACTACGCCCTCAGTCAATTCAGCTTTGCTGGAAAGTACGCCGCCAAAATGCCGGACAACTGGGAAGCCTACGATCTCGCCGTCGAGACTGGGCACGGCTTGGTACGAGTGAGCGTCAAGACTCGAAGCGAGAGTGAGGGCTGGAAGACAAGCAAGTGGTTCAATTTCGATGACCGCAAACAATGCGACTGGATCGTCTTCATCTTCAAGCCCAAGTCGGGCGTAGTTCGCTCTTGGGTTGTGCCGTATGGAGTTGCCAAGCTGAGCGCCAACAACCCCGGTGAAGGCCGCAAGAATGCTTGGTTTCGGGATCTCTCCTGGCTGAAACTCAACAGGCAGCCTCTCTCGCTATACGAGAACAACTGGTCACTGATGGAGCCACCTCATGGAACCCAGACCGCGCCTCAAGCGCCTGAAGGCTAACCCTTCAATAGAGGGAATCTTTGCTTCGAGGTGGAAGTTGCCTCTTGCCTCGAACGCGAACGTTAGGTACCCCATCATGGCCAACTTCCCGGCGTAGAGGTAAATCGAATGGGCTTCACCCCTGAATGGATTTCCGCCGTGGCGTCAGTGGTCGCCGCAGTCGGAGTGATCTTCGCCTTCGGGCAACTTCGCGTCTCTAAGAACATCGCGCAGCTTCAGTTTGAAGACGGGCTCGCCAAGGAATACAGGGACTTGGCCAGCCGGATCCCCTACCAGAGCGTTGCTGGGCCAGGAACTGACAGAACCAGAGTACCTGGAGGCGTTTGATGAGTTCTATCGGTACGTCGACCTTTCGAACGAGCAAGTCTCGCTTCGTCAACGTGGTCGCATTGGGGAGGCAGTCTGGAAGTATTGGTCTGCAGGCATTGAAGCAAACCTCGCCCTCCCTCCATCAAGCGTGCCTGGACGGAGATCAAGGCCCACTGCGACAGCTTTCAGGAGCTGCGAAGGCTGGAGGCAGATGACTTTAAGCAAGATCCGATTTCCTGGGGAGACGGCATCTGATCTCTTATCAAGGAGCCAGCCTGCGTCGATGCCCCTACGTGGAACGTTAGGTTCATATGCATGACCTGTCGGACTATCTCGATAGCACGCATTCGAGCGTGCAGATCGATCTACGCAACAGCAGATGGCATCGCGATGGCGGAATTCCTAACCAGCCTGGGTGGTACTACATCAGCACCGATACGCCGATTGAGCTACTCCAGCGCCAACACCTGTGGAGCACGACGTACCAACGTGCGAGGGACCACAAAACGGCCAAGGTCAGGAACTACGACATTCAACGAAGAGCAGGCCGTTTCACCAACAATCTGGCTCCCTACTTCAACACGAGAGGGGTCTACTCAGGCTTGGCGTCCAAACTTCTGGCCCGCGCAAAGGAGCATACTTTCGCTGATCCTGGCACCGCCGGCCTGGCGCTGGCCAAGTATCCAGAGCTCTTTGACTTTGAATGGATATTCCACTTTGTCACCCTTCACAGATTCATGGCCGACTGTCAATGCAATGAAGTTCTTCTTCATCTCGGTGAGCAGGTGTGGCGTTCGAAGCATGGCTGGCCAGTACTGTGTGCGGAGTGAACCCTAACCTATCAGTTAAATGGACTCCTTGAGGCAAGCTCGAGGCGCCCACTACCTTGAACGTTGGGCACGGAGGAGGTGAGCTTTGAACTACGACATTCATGGCCCATTTGAGGTCACGCGGTCTGGTCGCTTGGTGGACAAGTCAGCAAAGGCCAAGCGCGACTTTTGGCTCGCGGTGGATGAGAAGGTCCCGGGGCTATCTGGTGGTGTCGGCTGCTATGTCTTCTGCGTAGGAAAGAAGCCTTGGTACGTTGGCCTGGCTGAGAAGCAGAGCTTCAGAAGCGAGTGCTTTCAGCCTCACAAGATCAATGCCTTCAATTCGTCGCTCGACAAAATGCAAGGGAAGCCTCGGCTCATCTTGGTCAACAAGCTCACCCCTGGGGGAAAGTTTGCAAAGCCGGGCGTGAATGGTCACAAAGCCAGTCGGTTTCTCGAAGACTTGCTCATTGGCATGGCCTTGTCAAACAACCCGCTGCTCGAGAATGTTAAAGGTACCAAGTTCATAAAGGAGTTGGTGGTTCCAGGAGTGCTAAACACACCTCAAGGCAAAGCCAGGAAGAAAGCTGTCCAGTTTCTGAAAGGCGCGCTGCATGCCTAACCCCTCAGTAAATGGGACGTCTGCGGCAGCCGCACGTTGCCCCATGAATACGCCGGACGATCTCTTTCAAGACGGCTTCCCATCACCTTGCGCCATAGCAATAGAGTCCCTTGCATCGAACTCTAAGCTTCTATCGCTCTCTGGAGGTCCCAGTGCCAGACCCACGTGTCGATCGACTCAAGACGCCTGACGATTGCGAGCAATTCGCTAAGAATGTTCAGGCAAGTCATCCTGATCTTGCCGTGCTGGCTCGGCGACGGGCTGTTGAGCTTCGTGCACTCCAGTTCGGCGCAACCACAGACGTCGAGCGAGAGGCGCTTCAGTGCATTTACGCTTTTGAAGAGGCACGATCGCAGCAGACAGGCAAGAGGGCTCGAGCCAGTCGCACTTGGCAAAGCATTCAACGAAACGGAATACTCCCAACGGTCGATCGCGTTGTTGCCAGACGAACTGCAACGGAGGGCTATGACGCCTTGGTTGAGGCTGGGATGGAGGACTTCACCTTTGAAGCCGTCGTTCTCAAGTATCCAGAGTCATTCTCACCCGAAGCGGTGGCGCAGGCACAGCGACGACTGCATGGAGGCGAAGGGTGACCGGCATTGGCCTCGCATTAGCAGGTATGGTGCGTCGAGGATGACTTATGAGACGACTTGAGTCCGTCGCAGCCCTCGAAGAGCTCGGCCGCTTGTCGCGCACGTTCTTCATGCGGGACTTTCTATACAGCGAGATTGGCAATCTCTACTGCGTGTCCAACGTTCCCGAGAACCCCGATCTCGCCCTCGGGGTTGCGTCGCACTACCAAGGGTTTCCGCCATGTAGGCGGTGACGCATTGCCTATTCATTGGGAATTCCGGCCGCGGTGCGTCACCTCCAGCGTTGAATTTCGACGAGTGCAGGCTAGGCTGAGTAGGCGCTACGCGCCTGAATCCCTGGCCGAGATCTCCACAAGAAGTGGGATGACTCTTCCCGACCGGCGCATTAGCGTGGGAAAGGCGCATGCGTGCGATGAACACCTGCGCGTTGACACGTCTACAACCGGGAGGCTGCAATGCAACTTCGGCTTTATCGCCACTGGCTGGTCTTGGTACTAGCGCCGCTGTTCGTAGGCTGCGGGTCGTTCCGCGCGGGCTTCAACGAGGTTCTTAGCAAGGAGGGTAGCGAGCAGTACCAATCGGTCGATCGGCACAGCAGCTATCCGGTGATTAGGCGAGAGAACTTCGAGCAGGTGAACCTGCTGGAGATGATCGATCCTGAACACAAGTCCAGCGGCCTGAAGGACTGGGACAGGGACGCGGAAGGAAAAATGGCCTATGGTCGGCTCTACGATCTGGCGTTGGCATGGTTTCGAACCAATGGCCAGCCGGACGAGGAGAAGCGTCTAGTTCGCGATGGTGTGCAGGACAAGATACTGGCGGTCTCTACCTCGCGCTGCAATGTGTTCAAGACATTTCTGCGCCGCCAGCAGACCGACGTTAACTTCACGCTCGGCTCGCTGACGACATTGGCGGGCGTACTCGGTGCCGTTGTGCCTGGAGCAGCAGCATCGCGCAACCTGGCAGGCACTGCTGGACTCTTCAGCGGCATTCAGGCCGAGTACAACCAAGCTTACTTCAGCAACTTGGCCGCCCACGTGATCGTGCAGKCCATCGAGCTACGGCAGAACCGGCTCAAGCATGAACTGATGGACGGCCGAAAGGACAAGAGCATCAAGGAGTACTCAATGGAGGCGGCGATCAACGACGCCATTGTCATCGACGGCAACTGCTCTGCGCTGGCGGGGTTGATCGAGGCCCAGGACTCCATCAAGGAGGTTGAGACGCCAGGTCTGAGAATGGCCGCACGAGCGATGACGAGTGCGCGCGCGTTGCAGGAGCTCAATGCCAAGCCCGTCTCTGAACTGCAAGCTAACGGTAGCTTAGATAAGCTTCTCGCAATCGCGGGGGGCAATGTGCCATCGCTGCTGGTGACCTCGGGCAAGCCAGCACCGGGTGCCGCGCTAGGCATCGAATTGGTGGGGGCGGCCAACGTCGCCGATGGAGTGCGGCGGCAGCTTGACTTGCAAGCAGGCCGAGTCGGTGCGGCCTTCGACGCACTACAGAAGAAGGCGGCTGAGGGTCAGCGCAGCGGGCTCGCCACTGCCGCCGTAATCACTGAGTTCAAGTCAGTCGTTTCGACCAAGTTGGGCGTGAAGGAAACCCCTCCAGCAGAACCCTTCAAGACCTGTGCCAGCCAACTCAAGGCCGCAGCTGGCGAGCTGGGTACAAGGACTTCCGAACTTGGCGCCGTGCAGGGCAGTCCGGACGAGGCGATGAAGGCCAACTACGCTCGGGACGTCGCTGAGGCCAAGGTTCGCCTTGTGCTCGCCCAGGTCAACGCGGTCAAGTCTGGTGCCCAGGCGCAGATCGACGCCGCCGCTTCAGCCGCTATCACCAAGCTTCCGACGGCCGACAAGCTGAAGCCGTTCGGGGTGAGCGAGCTGACCAATGCATTCAGGGACCTGGTAGCTGACGCCGCCAAGATAAGCGCGAACTGCAGCTAGCCGTCGCGGACATGCTGACATCGGTGACTGGGGTGACCACCTGCAGCCAGCGCCGACGACACCCGAAGTGGACGGAGCGGCGCTTCGCTCCGGACCAACTTTGGATAGCTGGTTCGCCGGCCGCGCGCGTGTACTCCGAAGAACGAGGCATTGAGCATGAATTTCTTAAGGGGGAGCAGAAGCGGCTCGCGCAACTGCCAACACCGCTGCAGACGCAGCATAGGCGGCCCTCAGTGCTGCGACGTCCGCTTTTTCCCTTTCACGCAGTGCTGAGTCTTCCGCCGCTGGGGCCTTTTGCATCGAGGTTGCCAACCACTCGACTCGATGAGTGACTATGGCCACCGCACAAAGGATGAAGCAAGCCGCGCCGAGCGCCAGCTGCGTTAAGAATACGCCGTCGCGAGTGTCCAGCTTCTGGACGAAGATGGGCCCCACTTTGCTCAGAGCGTAGCCCGAAACGAAGGCTGCGACCGCGGCGCCGATTTGCCCGTACACGCCCTTGTCTGTCTCGCCGAAGGGCACCCAAAAGGCGGCAAGTGCGCCCCCGGCGAGGCCTCCAAGCACAAGCGCCATGATGTTCACAAAGATCGCATGCAGAGGAGATTTATCGGTTCTATCGCGCAACGCGAAGGTTGCGAACAGCAAGAGTGGGGCCAATATGACAACAGCGGCGTTCGTGACGATGAGAGTGGGAGGAAGGTTGGGAGAGAACATTCCTGCGACTACTGTTCCGGCAACCGTCGCGGCAAGTGCGAATGCGCCGACAAAAATGCCAACTCGCCGACTCTCTTTGAGGGACGCCTCAATGTTGGTCTCAATGGCTGGAGCAGGACCAGCGTCCCCAGCGGCATTGGGGATGGTGGCCTTGTCAGGGTCAACTACGCACATAGTGTCTCCTCGGGAGAAACGAACTCTAGACGTATGTTGGACCTCAATCGCAACTCGCGTCAGTCGCGGAGACAAAGGAGCCGGCAGTACTCTCCGTCATGCGCCAACGGACGGTGCGCCCATCCGGAAGATTCGTCTCTGGATCCATGGCGACCACCACTGCGGTGTAGCAAGGGGGCAAACTTTCGACGCCCAGCTTAGACAGTGCGGCGCCCGGCACGAGGCCGGCTGCCTTTGCTCTGCTCAGAAAGCCTTTCTCATTGACAACACGCTGAAATGCCCCGGTGTTGAACACCTGCACCGGGTGCTTCTCGGTCTTCACCCACCAGCCTTCTTCTAGTTCGTGGGTATGTGCATAGACGAAGAGGCGAAGGCCGGCAAGGCCAGACTCCTTCATTCGTGCGCCAAGGTGGGCGGCAAAGACCCGCTGCTTGGGTATGAGAACCTTCTGAAATGCTGCTCCAAAGGTAGCTCCGCAGGTGTCCGTCCCATTGCTCCTGATGGCAATCTGGCTGCAGAGCTGCGAGAGCTCTTCAGGGGTCACCTCTTGTTCGACCATGCGTTTGAGCTCTGCTTGGAGCGCGAGTGCTTCGGAGGACGTTCCCTCCAACTCCTTGCGGAGCGGGTCGTCTGGAGGGAGTGCCCCCGCGACCAACCTGTAGCCGCGTGCCCGAGCCTTGGAGATGTCTGCTTCGCTTGGGCCACCGGGAGTACCTAGCGCCTGAACCTTCTGTGATAGAGAGGTCTCGAAGAGATTGAACCTAAGAAACCGGGCAACATCATGTATTGACTTCCACAGACCACGGTCCGCTATTCGATATCGCGCTCCGGCGGTTTCCGGACTGAGGTTGTCGATGATCGAATACTCGACCTCCTCTGCATTGAAAAGATTCTGAACAAACTTTTCGCCCCAGGGACGCTCAAGATACCGCTTGCCTTGAACGTCGACCMACACATTCGGCCAAGCCGAGAAGGCATTGACATCGGCACCGATTTGATGACCGTGCTCGATTGCAATCATCCCGTCGCCGGAAATCCACAGGCCATTCGGCGCGCACGGAGGGCGGGCGCCGGGGCCACAACGAAACACGCGGTCCGATTTCGACCCAATGGAGATCAGAACCTCCGACCAAGCATCGTCCAACATGATGCCGGCGTCGTGATTGCCTGGGACGAAGAACACGCGATTGCTCCCCTCGTCCGCAAAGGCGCCGAGCGTCTGTAGGTCTCCCATGTGCGCAGTGGCGACCAGCTTGACCAGCGCTAGTAGCTCAGATGGTGTGCACGCGGTATCGGCGTTGGCACCATCGCACTTGACCGTCGCCGGAGGTTGCCATAGCTCCATAGCGTCCCCAGCAATTACGAGGTCGACAGCCCCTTTCCCGCACGCGGATGTCCGATCCAGAAAGCCCTTCAGCGCAACGCCCCATCTGAAGTCCTCTGTGGGGTTCCAGCTGCCATCTTTCTGGAGGCCTAGTCCGAAGTGCAGGTCGCTGATAACGACCAAGTACCGCTCGCCGGCACTGGGTAGGAGCATCGGGCAAGCCGTACCGGACTGACCGTAGGCCGACTGGATGGTCGAGAGCATCCAAAGCAGCAAGGCGAGTTTTCTCACGAAGGATCTCCGTTCCAGATCTGCGATTGCGCTATTTGCAAAGTCTGAGCTGATGATTGCCAAGCAATAGAAATTCGAATCGACGCTGCTTGAACCTGTCTTCCGGATGCTCGGCCGCTACCTTGCTGGCGGCGTCCTCAAAGACCTTCAACAGTGTCGGAGTCTCTTGCTTATCGTGAGCGATCCGAATGACATCAATGGCCGCCCGCGCCAAGTACTGCCCGTATGTCACCTCGACCGGAAAGGGCGACACGACCATCGCGTCAATCCCGTTTCTGTTCAAGCGTTCGAGAACTTTCTGGTTGTCGCCGTTTGGGTTTGCGACAGAGCACGCCGTGATGAATGCAATGCTTCCGGATCGGAACTTTCGCTGGTTCTCTTCGATGAGGACCTTCGGCCACTTCGTCTCCGGCTGGTAGGTGTACCAAAGAGCGCCGTCACCCTGATGAGCAAGCAGCAGCAGCCCCTCGGGGTCCGCGGGCGCGCTGCCCGTCACGCCTGCCGAGCAATCCGGCGCAGTCGGATTGAAGTAGCAGCGCAAGTCGGAGAAGCCGTGCAGCCTGCTTGTCCTACGGTCGGGCAAGAACGAAGTGGCTTCGTCGAGCGGTAGTTGCGAAGGAGCACCCACACCGGTGCTCAACTTGTCCGGGTACCCGAGCGTCCAGCGAGGTACGCATGGGTACGCCGTGTAGCTCGCTCTCGGCAGTGGAAAGATGTATGCGGGAGCGGACTTGAACCTTCCAGTTGCTTCCAAGAGGCCCAGCGGAAGGTAGAGATGTCTCCCGTCGGCCCTGATAGAGCGCACGAGGACAATTGGCTTCCGGGCTGTAGCTGGGGCTAGGTTCTCCAAAGAGCGCAGCGCCAACGAGGGCTGGTCTTTGGGATCACCTAGGTTCACCGGGAATAGTTTTGTTCGCAAGTCGGCTGCGAGCGTGGAGTAGTTTCCTGTGTTCCAAGCGATGCTCAAGGTGTTCTGCAGCAGAGCGCTGCTCAAATACTCGGAGGGTGAGGTTTGGAGGGTCCAAGAGTAGACGCCTCGGTCGCCGATGTCTGTGGTAGGAGATGTCCGGAGTTTGGCGGCGTCTACATAAACTA
>NZ_JBFUGE010000192.1:0-10954 GCF_056403075.1 Ideonella sp. P3_A4
CACTGCTGCAGGCCCGGCCGCTGATCACGCTGGAGATTGCGCCCGACCTGGCCGCGGCCAGCCTGCAGATCGGCCGCCAGACACCCGACCTGGTGCTGCTGGACATGAACCTGCCCGACGGCGAGGGCCTGCTGCTGCTGCAGGCGCTGCGCGAAGACCCGATGCACCACGACCTGCCGGTGGTGGTGGTCTCGGCCGATGCGATGGACGCGAGCGTCGGCCGCGCGATGCAGGCCGGTGCGCAGGCCTACCTCACCAAGCCCTACAACTTCGACACCGCGCTGAAAGAGGTCGACAAGCTGCTGGCCTGAGGATGCGCTGTCGCCAAGCTCAACCGGGCCGGCGCGGCAGCGTCAACGTGAAGCAGGTGTGGCCGTCGGTCGACTGAACGTCCACGCGACCGCCATGGGCCTGCGCGATCTGGTCGACGATGTACAGGCCCAGCCCGAGGCCTTCACGGGCCTGGCGGGGCCGCACACTGCCGCGGAATGGATCGAACAGGTGCGGCAGCAACTCGGGCGGCACACTGCCGGCGTTGTCGACGCTGACGCTGACCGAATCGGCCGCCAGGCCGTTCAACCGCAGCTGGATCGGCTGGCCCGGCAGCCCGTGCAGCAACGCGTTGCCGACGAGGTTGGCCAGCGCTTGTGCGAGGCGGTCTTCGTCCCAGACTCCGGTCAACTCGCCTTCGGCCTGCAGCTGCAGTTCATGCTCGGGATGTGCAGCCCGCTGCTCGTCGATCACCCGCTGTGCCACGCGACCCAGCTCGGCCGGCTCGCAGTGCACCGGGATGCCGCCGGCCAGGCGCGCGCGGGCCAGGTCCAGCATGTCCGAGATCATGCGGCTCATCGAACGGCCACTGGCGATGATGCGGCCGGCCGGGCGCCGCAACGCGTCACTTTCGGCCTGGCGCTCGATCAGCATCGCAGCCGTCAGCATCGCGTTCAGCGGGTCGCGCAGGTCGTGCGCCAGCACGGCGGCGAAGGTCTCGTTCAGGCGCAAGGTCTCGGTGCGTTCGTGCAGCTCTTCGGCCAGTTGCCGCCTGCTGCGGTAGAGGTCGAAAAAGACCTGTGCCTTGCTGTGCAGGATCCAGGGCTCGATCGGCTTGAACAGGAAGTCGACCGCGCCGGCGTCGTAGCCCTTGAACAGGCGCTGGGTTTCACGCGCACCGGCGGTGACGAAGATCAGCGGCACATGGCGCGTGCGCTCGCTGCTGCGCATCAGCTCGGCCAGCTCGAAGCCGTCCATCTCGGGCATCTGCACGTCCAGCAGCGCCAGCGCCACATCGTGCACCAGAAGCAGCTCCAGCGCTTCTCGGCCCGAGCGCGCCGTGAGCACCTCGACCCCGTCGCTGCGCAGCAGCGCCGACATCGTCAGCAGGTTGTCGTCGAGGTCATCGACCAGCAGGCATTTCACCGGCGCCTTCGACGCGGACTTCACGGGTGTGTTCATCGCGCCGGTCCCCTGGCCACGTCCAACAACAACATTCCCATTTCCTCCAAACCAAGCACGCGCGCTGCAGGGCAGCGCTGGATAGCGTAAAGCGGCATCGCCGGTGTCGCCKCGTCCGAAGGCCGCTGCACCAGCGTGGCACCACTAGCCTGGTGGATCGCCAGCAACCCATTGGCGCCATCTTCGCTGGCGCCGGTGAGCACGATGCCCAACAGCGCTTTGCCGTAGACCTCGGCCGCGGACTCGAACAGCGCGTCGATCGACGGGCGCGAGAAGTGCACCGGCGGGTCGGCCGACAAGGCCAGCTGCGGACCCGGGTCGATCAGCAGATGGTAGTCGGGCGGCGCGAAGTACAGCGTGCCGGGCTCGACCATCTGCTTGTCCTCGGCCTCCTGCACCCGCAGCGCGCACCGGGGCTGAAAGATCTCGGTCAGCAGACTGGGCTGCGAAGGCGGCAGGTGCACCACGACGAACACCGCCAATCGCGCATCGGCCGGCAGCATCGGCAGCAGTTGCGTCAGAGCGTCGATGCCGCCGGCCGAGGCGCCGATCACGATCGCCTCGATGCCCACCGGCGCGCCAGGCGCCCGTTGCGAAGGCCTCATGCGTCACCCCGCTTCTGGTACAGCCGCAGCTGCGGCACCAGCTCGGTGAAAGCCTCGTGGTGATCGGAGAAGCGCAGCGACTCTTTCACCCCGATGCCGAGAAAACCCTGGCGGCACAAGGCCTCGCGGAACAGGCCCAACGCGCGGTCCTGCAACGCACGGTTGAAATAGATCAGCACATTGCGGCACGACACCAGTTGCACCTCGGCGAACACGCTGTCGGTGGCCAGGCTGTGGTCGGAGAACACGATGTGCTTCTTCAGCCGCTTGTCGAACACCGCGTTGCCATAGGCAGCGGTGTAGTGCTCCGACAACGAAGCCGACGCACCCGAGCGGCGATGGTTCTCGCTGAAGCCGGCAATGCGGTCGGCCGCGTAGACGCCAGCCTCTGCCGTCTGCAGCGACTGGGCGTTGATGTCGGTCGCGTAGATCAGCGTGCGCTCCAGCAAGCCTTCCTCGTGCAGCAGGATGGCCATCGACCAGGCCTCTTCGCCGGTGCTGCAGCCAGCGATCCAGACTTTCAGCGACGGGTAGGTGCGCAGCACCGGCAGCACCGATTCGCGCAAGGCCTTGAAATACAGCGGGTCGCGGAACATCTCGCTGACCTGAACCGTTAGGTAGTCCAGCAGCGCCGGAAAGACCGCGGGCTCGTGCAGCAGGCGGTGTTGCAGCTGCGACAGCGTGCGGCAGTTGAAGCGCGCGAGCGCCGCGCGCAGCCGCCGCTTCAGCGACGACGGCGCGTACTCGCGAAAGTCGTAGTGGTAGCGCAGGTAGACCGCCTCGACGAACAGCCGCAGCTCGATGTCGAAGATCTTGTCGGGCGGATGGTCGCCGTCCGCCGGTGCGTGGGGGTCATGGCTCACTTGGGCATCCACACACGGATCAGCGACAGCAGCTTTTCCACATCCAGCGGCTTCGCGATGTAGTCGTTGGCGCCGGCGGCCAGGCACTTCTCCTGGTCGTCCTTCATCGCCTTGGCGGTCAACGCGATGATCGGCAGCTTGGCCAGCTCGGGCCGCTTGCGGATCTCGCGCATCGCCGTCAGGCCGTCCATCTCCGGCATCATCACATCCATCAGCACCAGGTGGATGGCCTCGTTCTTCGGGCCGGCCGGCAGCGCCAACCGGTCGAGTGCCTCGCGGCCATTGCGCGCGATCTCGACCTTGATGCCCTTGGGCTCGAGCACGGCGGACAGCGCAAAGATGTTGCGCACATCGTCTTCGACCACCAGCACGCGGCGGCCTTCGAGCGCCGTTTCGCGGTTGCGCGCGGCCTTCAGCATGCGCTGGCGCTCGGCCGGCAGCTTGGCCTCGACCTGGTGCAGGAACAGCGTCACCTCGTCGAGCAGGCGTTCGGGCGAACGCGCGTCCTTCACGATGATGGCCTTCGAGAAACGGCGCAGCTGCTGTTCCTGCTCGGCCGTCAACGAACGGCCGGTGTAGACGATGACCGGCGGGAACGACACGCCGTCGTGGTCGGCCATCTTCTGCAGCAGCTCGTAGCCGCTCAGGTCAGGCAGGTTCAGGTCAAGCACCATGCAGTCGAAGGTGCTGGCACCGAGCTCCCGCAAAGCATCGGCCGCGTTCGCGACGCCGACGATCTGCACCTCTTCGCTGCCCAGCAGCTGGGCCACGCTCTCGCGCTGGCGCGCATCGTCTTCGACCACCAGCACGCGCCGCAACCCTTGAGTGAAGCGGGCCTCGAGCCGTTGCAGCGCATGCACCAGCTCTTCGCGCTGGACCGGCTTGAGCGCATAGCTGACCGCGCCCATCTCCATCGCCTCGTGCGAATAGTCGGCCACCGAGGTCACATGAACCGGGATGTGGCGCGTTGCCGAATTGCGCTTCAGCTGATCCAGCACGCCCATGCCGGAATGGTCGGGCAAGTTGACATCGAGCAGGATCGCGTTAGGCAGGTACCGCGCGGCCGCCGCCAGCCCATCGCCCGCGTTGTGCGTCAGCACGCACTGGAAGCCTTGTTCGCGGATCAGGTCGCGCAGGATCTCGGCGAAATTCAGGTCGTCTTCGACCACCAGGATCAGGCGGGCCTGGGCGTTCAACTGGTCGCGGTCGTCGGACACCGTCGGCGGCCGTGGGTGGGGCGGCTGCGGTGTGTGGGCCTTGCTGCTGGTGCGCGGTGGCGGCTCGGCAGCCGGGCGCAATGGCGCGCTGGCCAGTGGGACGAGCGACGTGGGCGCCGCCTCGTGCCGCACACCGTCACGCGGCAGCGTCAGCGTGAACACACTGCCCTGCCCTGGCGTGCTCTGCACCGTGATATCGCCGCCAAGCAGACGCGCGAGGTCGCGCGCAATCGACAGACCCAGCCCCGTGCCGCCGTACTTGCGGTGGGTGCTGCCATCGGCCTGGCGAAAGGCCTCGAAGATGATCTCGCGCTGGTGCTCGCCAACGCCGATGCCGCTGTCGCGCACGCTGAAGGCCAGCATGTCGCCGGTCTCGTTGGCCGACACGCGCAAGGCCACCCCACCCTTCTCGGTGAACTTGATCGCATTCGACAGCAGGTTCTTCAGGATCTGGCCGCAACGCATCTCGTCGGTCACCAAAGATTCGGGCACGCCCGCCTCGACCGTGATGCCGAAGCCCAGCCCCTTCTCGCGGGCCAGCGGCTCGAAGGTCGCGAGCAGGCCGTCGACCAGGCGCTGCACACCCAGGCGTTCGAGGTTGACCTCGACCTTGCCGGCCTCGATCTTCGACAGGTCGAGGATGTCGTTGATCAAGGTCAGCAGGTCGTTGCCGGCCGAGGCAATCGTCTGGGCGAACTTGACCTGTTCGTCGTTCAGGTTGCCGGGCTTGTTGTCGGCCAGCAGCTTGGCCAGGATCAGCGTCGAATTCAGCGGCGTGCGCAGCTCGTGACTCATGTTGGCCAGGAATTCGCTTTTGTACTGGTTGGCCCGCTCCAGCTCGTTGGCCCGTTCGGTCAGCGCGCCCTGGGCGCGGCTGAGCTCGTCTTTCTGGCTGCCCAGCAGCTCGGTCTGCTCTTCGAGCTGGGTGTTGGTCTGTTCCAGCTCGRCCTGTTGGTTCTCGAGCCGGGCCTGCGATTCGCGCAGCGCGCGGCTCTGCTCTTCGAGCTCTTCGTTGCTGACGCGCAGCTCCTCTTGCTGGGTCTGCAACTCTTCAGCCTGGCGCTGGGTTTCTTCCAGCAGCTCTTCCATCCGCGTGCGGTCTTTCGAGGCCCGCGTCGCCATCGCCAGGGTTTCCGAGACGCGTTCCAGCAGCTCGCGAAACTCCGGCCGCACCGGCTTGAAGAAACCCAGCTCCAGCACGCAGTGCACCGCGCCGTCCACGGTCGCGGGCTGCAGCAGCAGCTCGCACGGTGCGGCAGCACCCACGCTCGAATGGATGTTCAGATAGCCAGCCGGCACGTCCAGCACATGCATCGCGCGTTTGTCGCGCACGGCCTGGCCCAGCAGGCCCTGGCCCGGCGCGACCACTTCGCGGTCCATCAACGAGCTGATCGCGAAGCTGGCCATGCGCCGCAGCTGGCCGCTGCGCTCGACAACGTAGATCACGCCGACCTGAGCATCCAGGAACCGGGCGAGGAACGCCAGCACCTGCTGGCCCATGTGGTCGAGCCGCAGGTCGCCCTGCAGGCTCTCGCTGACGCCGGCCTGGCCGGCCTTCAGCCAGGCCTCGATCTCGCGTACGCGGAAGTCGCGCGAGGTCATCAACGCGGCGGTGACGATCAGCAACAGCAGCGTGATCGCGCCGCCCCAGGTGACCAGCCGGCTCAGCAGCACCGCCTCGGCCCACGCATCGCGCCGGGTGCGGAAGGTCTTGCGCTCGTCCGCCTCCAGTTCCGCCACCGCGACGCGGATGCGGTCCATCAGGTCGCGCCCGACGTCGGTGCGCATCATGGCCAGCGCCGCTTCACCCTTGCCGTCGCGCTTGAGCGCCACGCTCTCGCGCAGCTCCACCAGCTTCTCGTTGACCAGGCGCTCCAGCGCATCGATCGCAACGCTGCGGTGATTGTCAGACAGGCTGAGCTGGCGCAATGCGCGGAACTGGCTGGCCACCTGGGCGCGCGCGCTGTCGTAGGGCTGCAGATACTGCTCGGCGCCGGTCAGCAGGTAGCCGCGCTGGCCGGTCTCCGCGTCTTTCAGCGTCGAGCTGATCGCCTGCACCTGCTGGATCATCTCCAGCGCGTTCGAGACGGCATCCGCCGCGTCCGACCGGGTGCGGTCCGCCTGGTATGAGAACAGCGTGATCAGCATCACCGCCAACAGCGCAACGCCGAAGCCGATGACGGTCAGTGGGGGCAGCAAGCCGCCCCAGCCGGTGGGCAGGACGATGGCGCGGGCAGCGCGGGCAATCAGTCGATGGGGCATGGAAGGCATGAGGTCACTTATCAGCCGGCGGCGTCGGAAAAAGTCCGGCCGAAATCGGAGCGGCAGCATCCCACAATGTTCCGCAGCTTGGCTTCCCTGCCCCCCAGATTGCAGGGCAAGAGCGGCATGCAAACCACAGGCACGCCGATTGCCATGCGCGTCCCATCCCTGTTGATGAACGCACCATGCCAATCCATTCTGCGCCGCCCGACGCTGCCCGCAGCCCCGTCAAGATCCTGGTGGTCGACGACGTCGCCGCCAACCTCGTTGCCATGCGGGCCCTGCTGGCCAGTGACGACTTGGCGGTCGTCACCGCCGGCTCGGGCGCCGAGGCACTCGAGATGCTGCTGGTGCACGACGTGGCGCTCGCCTTGCTGGACGTGCAGATGCCCAGCATGGACGGCTACGCACTGGCCGAGTTGATGCGCGGCAGCGAGCGCACCCGCCACGTACCGATCATCTTCCTGACCGCCGTGGCCCCAGAGGCCCGCAGCAGCTTTCGCGGTTACGAAAGCGGCGCCGTCGACTTCCTCTACAAGCCGCTGGACGAGCGGGTGCTGCGCAGCAAGGTGGCCGTGTTCGTCGAACTGCACCGGCAGCGTCAGATGTTGGCGGCACACGCCGAAGAGCTGGCGAGGCTGGCGCATGCCAACGCGCTGATGATCGCGGCCCTGTCGCATGATCTGCAGGAGCCTCTGACCGCGCTRGCACTGAATGCCGAGCTGGTGCTGCAGCGCAGCGAGTCGCCGGCGCTGCGCGACGCCGCAGCGCGGCAGAAGTCGGCTACTGCGTTGGTGCGGCGCCAGGTGGCGCACCTGATCAGCCTGGCCAAATCGCCCGGCGCCCAGTTGAAGGTCTGCGCCAGCACCACCGACCTGGCCCAGCTGGCGCGTGAACGCTGGCAAGCCGGCCGCGACAACTCGCTCCCGTTGAGTGGCGGCCAGTTGAAAACCGAGGGCGAGACCATCGGCCAGTGGGATGCGCGGCTGCTGGCCACCGCGATCGATCAGTTGCTGCTGCAGGCCGAAGCCCACTGCGGCACGACGCCGATCAATCTGCTGGTCGATGGCACGGCGCGTGGCGCGGTGATGCTGCGCATCAGCTTCGACAAGCCCCTTCCCGACGCGGCGGCCGAGCACTTGCTGGGTCAGGCCTTGCCGCTCGGCGCACTGCCGCCGCCGGCGGGCGCCGGCCTGCGCGAAGCCGAGCGCATCGCCCGGGCGCATGGTGGCTCGCTCGTGGCCAGCACGCGCACCCGTGATGGCACCTGCTTCGAGCTGATGCTGCCGCGCGGCGAGCAAGCCGGCCTCGGCTGAACCGATGCCTCCACCCCGACGCGAATGCGGTCTCTCATTTATGCGTTAGGGTAATCGGCAGGACGGGACATCCACCATGCCTTTCACCACTCACTTTGTTTCACCGGAGCCGAGCCGCGCCGAAGTCGACGCACTGCCTGGCGCCACGGTCATCGAGTTCGGCACCGGCTGGTGCGGCTTTTGCCTGCGGGCGCAGCCACTGCTGGCCAGCGCCTTCGCGCCGCATGCCGACGTGCGTCACCTGAAGGTCGAAGACGGCCCGGGCAAGCCGCTGGGCCGGTCGTTCCGCATCAAGCTCTGGCCCAGCCTGATCTTCCTGCGCGACGGGCAAGAGGTGGCGCGCCTGGTGCGGCCGCAAAGCGAGAGCGAGGTCGAGCAGGCGCTGGCGAGCTTGAGCACCGCAGCCAGCGGCCCCCAACCTTGACCCCACACTCCGCCGGCATGTAACGAGCCGGTGCGCAGTCGGGCCATGACAACGCTGTGGGCTGCCACAGCCGGCTCACCGACGACCGATAGCGTGTGAACTCCAATAAAACGTTAGGGGTTCACCATGAAGCATCGATCGGCCGCCCTCGTGGCGGCCTGCAGCTTATCGTCCTGGGCCGCCGCGGCCACTTCGGACGCCGTGGCGACCAGCCCGTTCGCGTCGGCTCGGCCCACGCTGAGTGTCGAGCGGGTGATCGTTCGATGGCGTGACACGCCAGACTGCACCGACAGCAACAGCAACGACCGGCGCCAGGCCACCGGCCAGCAGGCAGCGGACCTGGCCACCGCCCTGGGCTATGCCGCGACCGCGGTGCCATCCTTCAACGTCGACCAGCATGTGTTGCTGGACCTTGGACGCTCGCTCTCATTGGATGAAGCCGAGCAATTGATGGCGCAGCTGCAGGTCAACGCTTGTGTCGACCACGTCGACACGGACGCACACATCGACGCAGCCTTCGCCCCCGACGACACCCGCTTTGCGCAACAGTGGTACCTGAACTCGCCCACCGGCGGCGTCAACGCACCGCCGATGTGGGACAACCTGCCGACGGCGCCAACCAGCGTCAACGTCGCCATCCTGGACACCGGCGCTGCCAGCCACCCGGACCTGAGCTTCGTGCACTCGGAAGACGACACCGGTGATGCCGTGCAGGCGGGCTACTGCTACACCGGCTCACCAGCGAGCCTGAACTCATGGCACGGCAGCAAGGTGGCTGGCATCGTCGCTGCACGGCTGTCGAACAACGTCGGTGTCAGCGGCATCGTCGGCTACAACGACGACCTGCCGACACGCACGCTGAGCGTCACGCTGAACCACTACAAGGTGCTGGGCAAATGCGGCGGCAGCTTGTCGGACCTGGTGCAAAAGCTCAACGACGCCGTCACCTACGGCACCAGCAGCCACACGCGCCAGGTGATCCACATGAGCCTGCAGGCCGACGGCGCCTGCCCGTCGTCGCTGCAGACCGCGATTGACCGGGCCGTGGCCAGCAACATGCCTGTGGTGGCGGCTGCCGGCAACAGCAAGAAAGATGTTTCGACCAGCTACCCGGCCAACTGCCGCGGCGTGGTCAGCGTGGCGGCCACCAACCGCGCCGGCGGCCGCGCCTACTACTCGAACTTCGGCACCGGCGTGACGCTGGCTGCGCCCGGCGGTGAAATCAGCCTGACATCTGTCGACGGCATCATGACCACGACCAACCCGTCCACCTCGGGCCCGGCGCTGGTCTACAACGGCTCGAACATGTCGCAGTTCCTGAATGCCGGCTATGTGTTGGCCGAAGGCACGTCGTTCGCAGCGCCGATCGTCACGGCCGCGGTGGCGATGGTGATCTCGGCCTACGGCAAGTCCGCCACCGAAGCGGTCGACATCGTCAAGTCGACCACGCGGCCCTTTCCCCAGGCCTGCAGCGGTTGCGGCAGCGGCATCGTCGACGTCTACGCCGCGCTGCTGAAGGCCAAGCCGGCACGCCGCCCGCCCCCGCCGCCGCCCGACTGCGACCTCCACCCCGAACTCTGCCATTGAGTTGTGCGATGAAGAACACTCCGAACTTCCAACATCATCTGGCCTGCCTGGCCGCCGCTGCCGTGATGGCCGGCTGCGGCGGCGGCAGCGGCGACAAGGCGCAACACGTTGACGACTACCCGACCACCGTCACGTTGGCGGACGGCACCAAGCTGTCGATCGACAGCCAGACCTACCTGACGCCCGCATCGGGCATCGGTTCGGGCCGGCGCTGCAAGCCGAACTACTTCGTGCTGGTCAAGGTGCGTGCCAGCGCGTCACCATTCCCGCTCGAAGTCGATCTCAGCGGCGCCGAAGTGTGGAAAGACGATCGCCGCGTGGCCGAGGTCGAGTACGCCCGCCAGGCCACGCAGGTGCCGGACGAGCCGGCGATCGAAACGTCCGAGGCCGTGTGCCAGCCCAGCAGCCTGCAGCCCGGCGACCAGGTGCTCGTCGCCGCGGAGGTTGGCGTGCCAGGCCAGGGCCGGGTGCACCTCAAGGGCGCGGTGTCACTGGTGGCCTACGTCGACTGAGCCCGAGACCTTCGGCCGCGCACCGCGGCCGGAGCCAGCTCGGGCCGACGAACGTGACGACAACCCCGCGTCCACCGCGGCCCAGTAACGGTCGTCTTCCATGCCCAGCGCATAGACCGAGGTGCCGCCCAGACCATAGGCGTTCACCAGGCCGGCCTTCATCGTCACGCTGCGTTTGTTCTCGGTCCAGACCGTGTGTGTGCCCGTCCCGTCGTTCGGCTGGTAGCTGAAGTGGACCGAGTTGGTCGCCACGTCGTACTTCGGCGTGACGTGGTACTGGTCGGTCAAGGCCGGTGTGTCGACCCAGTACAGCTGAGTGCCGGTGTTGTCGGCCCGCCAGTCGTAGCCATAGGCCTGCAAGCCGCTGAGCAACTTGGCCGGTGGCACCTGCGATACCGCATAGTCGAGGTCGTCTTCAACCCAGTCCGAGCCGGACACCGGCCCCGGGTCCCAGCCCGGAATGGCCTCGTCGTACGTCATCACCTGCAGGTAGTCTGCGCCGAGGCCCAGCGCGTGCAGGTCGAAAGCCTTGTTGTACGGGTGTTGCGCATCGATTGCCGAAAACGCCGGCACCGAGACGATCAGCTTCAGGCCTTGCGCATGCAGCGCATTGCCCAGTGCCCTGTCCCGCAGAGAACTGCCATTGAGATTCGACCAGATGGTGATGATCGTGCGTCTGGACGGCTGGGCAGATACCCAGCGTATCTGCCCTGATG
>NZ_JBFUGE010000193.1:0-10946 GCF_056403075.1 Ideonella sp. P3_A4
GTCTGGCCGAGCATCTGGGCACCGAACTCGATCGCGCCCGCGGCGGCACCGAAGGTCAAACGCATCATCGGCGTGATGTCTTGACTGCGCAGGTTGCGGCCCTCCGGAGGCTGCGGCACGCCAGGGTCACTGTTGCCGACGTGCACGGTGTTCACCGTGGGGCGGAAGAACTCCCGCAACTGCGACACCAAATGAGCGCGCAGCTGGATCGCAGCGGCCGCCTGCGCCACTGGCTTGAGCTCGGGTCGCGCCATCGACATCACCGTCAAAGTCAGAGCGGCAACGTCGCCTCCTGCAATGCCCAGGCTCTGAACGGCCTGCCAGCTGCGGCGCGGCAGGTTGTTGGCGACATCGAGACTGTGTCCGGCAAACGAACGGTTCGCCACCTGGGGTGCCGACTCGGTGTGCAGCTGAGACAAGATGCGCCGGCAGAGCGACCAAGCCAATACTCCCGCCTGAACACCCGCAGCGACCTGCGGGTTCGTTGCCACGGCGCGCGCCAGCTCCGGCGCGATGCTGCCCTGCACCACCGTGCGCACGGCCGCCACCGGCCCGAAGTGGCGGGCGTTCTGCATCGCGAAGAACGCGGCGCTGGAGGCCTGGCGCGGTGCGTGCGCGAGCTGCAACGACTCGACATCGTGCGACCGGTACGACGTTGCAGTGGGCGTGGCGGTCGGGGTCGACGCTTGGGATGCCTGTGACGCCGAGCGAGAGAGGTGCAGTGACGGCTGCGTTGGCAGCGAGGCCACCTCGGAGCTCAGTCGCTCGCGCGAGCGATGCACTTGCTCGGCGAGCTGCGTGGCGTGAGGTGGCATGGCCGTCGATGCGTCCGTCGGCTGCGTCATGGACGGCGCAACTTCGGGCGTGCTCGAGCGCAGAGGCGGTGTCACGGCCCCAACAGTGATCGGTGGCGGCGTCGTTGGCCGTTCCATGCCCGGCGAGGAGAGYAACGAGGGCAATGATTGGCGCCGCAGCGGCGCCGTGGTTTCGGCAGTCGCCCCTTGCACGCCCAATTCAAGGCTTGCACGCCGCGGACTCAGGGGCACAGAGGTTTCGAGGCGCCGGGCGATGGGGGGGCCTGGTTGCTGCTGTGGCAGCGAACTGGCGTCGGACGTGACCGGGTTGGTCAGGCTTTGCGCGGCCGGCCTGCCGGAGTCGATGGAAGTCGGTGGAGTCATGCGTCACCTCGTGGTCGACCCACTGTCGGCGGGTGCGATGACGCTCACATGACGGACCACCTCGCCTGCCGCTCGCGCTTCGTTTGCGCGGGCATCGCTTCGGCCGCTCAAGGAAACGTGGGGCGTCAGTGCTTGCCCGGCACTTCCAGTTCAAGATAAGGCGACCACACCGATTCATGCGCGGCATGCCGCCCTCGGGCTTCATAGGTCATCGACAGCAATTCGAAAAGCGCGCGCGAAAACGCCATCAACTGGACACCGGCGCCCGGGTCGTTGACGAGGTACCAATCGAGCGCTGCACGCAACTCGTCGAGCCGCGGCATGAGTGGCTCGAGGTACAGCGCATCGGTCCTCACCGTCAGGACATGCGCCGCGCGCTCGAACAGCGAACGCACCGCATCGGCATGCAGATGAGCCGCAGACGTGGACGCCCTGGCCTCCGCCAGCCTGTGCTGCGCATAGGCGCGTGTGCTCTCCAGCAAGCGGTAGCGCGGGCGCTCGCCCGGGTCGACGAGCACGAGCGACTGGTCCACCAGGCCTTCGAGCGCATCGGCGACGTCCCACGCTTGCCATCGACGGTCTGCGACCACGCCAATGGCCTGCTCGAGTGTGAAGCTGCTTTCGAACGAGGCCAGCTGCGCAAAGACCAGGCGCTCGGTGTCGTTGAGCAGCGCGTGGCTGAGATCCATGGCCGCGCGAAGCGAACGATGCCGCTGCGACCCGGCGCTCATGCCGCGGGTGAGAAAACGATACCGATCGTCGAGATGCGCGCACAGGCGGTCGATACCGAACGTCGGCAAGCGTCCGGCCGCCAGCTGAATGGCCAAGGGCAAGCCGTCGAGCCGCCGGCACAGCTCGATCACCCGGCCGACGTTGTGTGCGTTGAGTTCGAAGTGCTGGTCTTGTGCACGCGCCTGGTCGACAAACAGCGCCACGGCGCCATGTTCCAGCGCTTCGCTCCAACTGGCGCTCGCCGAAGGTACCGACAGCGGTGGCGGGCGAAATGTGCGCTCCCCCGAAACTCGCAACACCTTGCGGCTCGTGACGAGCACCGAGACATGTTCCGTTCTTTCGAGCACGGCATGAGCGAAAGCCGCCACTTCAGCCGCATCGACCTCGGCGTTGTCGATCACGAGCAGTGCTTCCAGGCCACGCAGCAAATGCAGCACCGAGGCCAGGTCCGCCGCCGCGTCGAGCCCGACGGCCATGGCCACCGACGCCACCACGCTCATGGGCTGGTCGTCGCGGCCCAGGCCGACCCAGACGACGCCGTCGCGCAGCCGCTGCAGGCATGCGTGCGCACAGGCCAACGCGAGCGTGGATTTCCCGAGCCCGGGCGAGCCCACCACCGTCACCAAGCGGTGTTCGGAAACGTTTTCTACCAGTGCCGTCAGGTCGCTCACCCTGCCGTGCAGAGTCAGTGGCAAGGACGGCAGGTTCTGCAGCCGAAGGCCTGGTGGCGTGGCCTGCAGCGGTGCCGTCAAGGCGTCCGGCAAGCCATCGACCTGAACCGGCAGCGCGAAGCGGTAACCACGGCCGGCCACGGTGTCGATGGCAGTGCGGCCCAACAACCGGCGCAGCCCAGACACATGGACAGCCACGTTGTTCTCTTCGACAACCTGCCCCGGCCACACGCAGGTGAGCAGTTCGTCTTTGCTGACGACTGCTCCTTCACGGTGAACAAGAATCGCCAACAGGTCGAATTGACGAGCACTCAGCCGAACCGGCTGTGTCCCATTTCGAAGCACCCTGTCGACAAGGTCCAGCTGATAGACCCCGAAGCTCCAAAAACGCGACACTTCAAATCGCCTCCCCTCAACGGACCTGACAGCCCGTCAGCCCTCCATCGACGAGATCTATTTGTCTCGCGCATCGTGCGGCGCGAAAGCTTCTTATGTCATGGCGATACAGCCACGGCCGTGTCGCCACTGCCGAGCAAGCTTATCCCGCAGCCTGCCTCGCCTGGGAAGAATCTACGCTCAGGCCGTGACAAATGTTGAGCAGCAACGACTCGACGGGCGTCGAATCCGGCCGCCATTGCTGAATAAAGTATCGAAACGCGGCATGTGCGTATTGAATGGCTGGCCGCCGCCACCAGTGGCCACTACGGTTCAGGCCTGGCCGAGTCCGTAGTTCCAGCGCAGCTCGCAGCCCGTGGGGATGTCTTCGTTCGCACGAAAGGCGTGGATGCGCGCGTGCCATCCGTGGCGCAGCGTCACGCGATGCGTCGTGCCGGTGACGTTGTAGCCATCGGCCGGGTGGCCGACCACGCGACCGTCTGCGTCGAGCTCGAACAAGGTGTTCATCAGCGACATGATGTTCTCGCCATTGACGGCCACCTGGCCGAGCACATCGGAAGCCGACATCAGGTAGCGGTCGTCCTGCAGCAGGAATACGTCGACGTCGTCGAGCAATTGGCCACCGTAGACCCCCAGGCAGGTGCCGGCTGGAATGGTCGTTCGCGCAAACAAACCCCACTGGCCGATCAGTGCGCGCTCGTTGGGCGAGCGCAGATCGGCTTCGGTGATGCGCTTCGGCGTCAACCAACGCAGGCACGCGGATGCCCTTGCTCGGCGGCTGACTCGTGGGCAGGTGAACGGCTCCATGTCGGCAAACGCCGCTGAGCCGCCGTGCACTTCGCGGATGTGGATCTCGCCATGGTCCGCGTCGCGAAATGGGTAGGCCCCGCAGGCCTCGATGCGGAAGGTGTTGCGCGTCACTCGCGCACGCTCCTGGAACCGGACTCGGCGCAGCATCGAGAGCCAACGAGCGGTTCCGTAACGCACCAGGTCGAGTTCGCGTGCGCGCTCGGCGACATTCGAATCGTCGACGTCATCGCCGCTCATCAGCGACATGATGTGATCGCGACTGGTCAGCAAGTGGGTCATCAGTGCGCGGCGGCGCGCCGCGGCATCTGGCAGGCGGTCGGCGGCGGCGAGACCGTTTTCGAGGAAGCGGTCGAGTGCGGCGCGACTTGCGTGTTCGCCGGGCTGTGGCGAGAGTTTGGTGTGAACCTCGCATGCACGAGGCGCTGGCAAATGCATCGGCGTGTGGAGTTTCGTGTCGACGTGAAGGTCGAGTCTGATGCCAGCAACGATGGGGGCCCAGCCGAACGCGAAGCCGTGAGTTCGCGGGCGAACGTCGGGCTATGAGCTTGGGAAAGGTAGGTGAAGGGAATGCTCGGCGGCCAGCCGCCTCGGCCCTTCGGGCCCGCCGCAAGCGGCGTCCTGGCACCTGAAGGTGCCAGAGCGAACCGGTTCGATTCCCTTCACCGCCCAGAATGCGCAAAGCCGGCACGGGGCCGGCTTTGCTTGTCTGGAGCGGGTGAAGGGAATGCTCGGCAGCCAAGCTGCCTCGGCCCTTTGGGCCCGCCGCAAGCGGCGTCCTGGCACCTGAAGATGCCAGAGCGAACCGGTTCTCTTCCCTTCACCGCCCAGAATGCGCAAAGCCGGCACGGGCCGGCTTTGCTTGTCTGGAGCGGGTGAAGGGAATCGAACCCTCGTATGAAGCTTGGGAAGCTGCCGTTCTACCATTGAACTACACCCGCAGCGGCGAGAATTCTAACCGGTCGGGTGGGGCTGGCTCGGGCCAAAATTGGCGCCCACGCCAACTGCCCGACTTTCCTTTGATGCGCCCATCACCAATTGCCGTCAGCCACATCCCCGGACTCGACGGCGTGAGGGCGCTGGCCGTGATGGCCGTGGTCTGGCATCACTCGCATCCGGGTGTGGCTTGGCTGCCGGCTTCGGCCAACGGATTTCTCGGGGTCGATCTGTTCTTCGTGCTGAGCGGCCTGCTCATCACCACCTTGCTGCTGCACGAGCAAGCCACGCACGGCCAGATCTCGCTGACGAACTTCTATGCCCGACGGGCGCTGCGGATCTTTCCGCTGTACTACGCACTGCTCGGGCTGCTGGCGCTGTATTTCGTGTGGGCGCCGGCCTCGCCGCAGCGCAGCGCCTTCCTCGCGGCCCTGCCCTTTCATGCGAGCTACCTGAGCAACTGGATCCAGCCCGATTCGCTGATGGCGATCACCTGGTCGCTGTCCACCGAAGAGCAGTTCTACCTGGTCTGGCCGCCGCTGTTGGTGCTGTTTGGCACCCGGGCGCTGCCTGGGTTGCTGGCCTTTCTGGTGCTGAACCAGGCCGTCAATTTCGGCTGGCTGGACGGCTGGCTGAGCTCGAACGGTGTCCCCTACGAGTCGCTGGACATCCTGCAAGCCACCTTCACCCCGATCGTGCTGGGCGTTCTGCTGGCGTTCGCTTTGCAGAACGATCGCGCGAATGCGTGGTTGCGGCGCGTGCTGACGCCACGCTCGCTGTGGATGCTGGTGCTGGCCGCGCTGGTCTTGGTGAATTGGCCTGGCAGCCTGCGCGGCGCGCCCCGCCTCGGCCTGCACCTGGTCTTCACCTTGCTGCTGGGTGGGCTGGTGATGAACCCGGGCCATGTGCTGGTGCGCGGCCTGCAGTGGCGCCCGTTGGCCTATGTGGGCACCGTCAGCTACGGCATCTACCTGCTGCACAAGCCGGCGCTGGACCTGGCGCACCGGCTGCTGCACAAGCTGGGCATCAATTCACCGATCGGCTTGTTCGCCTTGGGCCTGCTGCTGAGCGTTACGGTCGCGTCGATCAGCTACCGCTACTTCGAGAGCCCGTTGCTGCGGCTCAAGAATGCATTTCGCGCGCCGCGCCCGAAAGCCGTTGGGGCCGTGTTTGCCGAGTCGCGGACTTGAGCGACGCCGAGGCGCCGAACTTCAGTTCGCGCGCACCAGCCATTCGATGAAGGCATCCAACGCCGGCGTGGCGCGTGCAGCGTCCGGGTGGTTCACCAAGGCGGCGACAGCGTAGACCTTGCCGCTGCGCGCGTTCACGTAGCCAGCCAGCGCCCGGGTGTCGAGCAGCGTGCCGGTCTTCAGGTGCGCCTGGCCAGCGGCGGCGCCGTGGGTCATGCGGTGTTCCAAGGTGCCATCGACACCAGCCACCGGCAGCGAGTCGATCAGGCTCGTGGCTTGGCGCGCCGACCATGCCTTGCTGAGCAGGTCGACGAAGGCGCGCGGCTTCGCACGTTCACCACGCGACAGGCCCGAGCCGTTCTCGATCTCAACGTCGCCCGGCACGATGCCTTGGCGCGCGAGCCATTCGCGCATGCGGGCTTGCGCTGCCGGCAGCGTGGCCGGCTTGTGCGGAAAGCCGCGCGACAGTGCGAGCATCAGGTTGCGCGCAGCCATGTTGTCGCTGGTCTTGTTGATCTCGCGCAGCAGCTCAGGCAGCGGCGGCGAGATGTGGGTCGAGAACGGCATTTGCGGTTCGCCGTCCGGCCCATCCGGCATCAGTGCATGGCGATCCGGGCGTGACTTGTCGAGCACGCGGCCGTGCAATTGGCCACCGGCTTCTCGCCACAGGCCGGCAATCGCGCGGGCGGTGAACTCGGCATGCGGCAAGGGCGCCAGCACCCACTCGCGCCGGCTGCAGCCGGGCCCGAGGCTGCCTTGCACGCTGATGCGCGGCTCTGCGTCTACCGGGTCGCTCCATTGCGCCCAGGCGTTGCAGCCGCTGCCTCCGGCACGGCTTTGTTCGATGCGCACGCCAACCAGTGGCGGCTCCAGTTGCACACCCGGCCGACCATCGCGGCTGGGATTCAACGTGACCTTCAGCCGGCCCTCGTTCAGCGTCAACGCGTCGGGCCAGGCGTGGTGCGGGCGATCGGTGGCCGGCGTCGGCGTGTGTTCGTGGTCGCGCTCGGTCAGCTGGAAGGCGAATCGGTCGAGCACGATGTCGCCGATGATTTCGCGCAGACCCAGCTTGCGCCATTCGGCCATCCAGGTCTGCAGGTCTTGCACGCTGAGGCAGGCATTACCGCCGCCGACGATCCACAGGTCGCCCAGCAGCCGGCCCTGCATCATCGTGCCGCGCACGAAGGCCATCGTGCGCCAGCGGAACTGCGGGCCCAGCAGGTCGAGCGCCGCCATCGAGGTGACGAGCTTGGTGGTCGACGCGAGCTGGAACGATTTTTCGGGGTTCAACGCGACCAGCGGCATGCTGCTGTCCAGTGCGCGGGCATAGACACCCAGGCTGGCACCGGGCAGGCCGCAGCTGCGCAGCAGCGCTTCGCCAACGCCGGGCTTGGGCGCAGCGGCGGTGCCGAGTGGCAGCGATTGAGCGGTCGCATGAGCGCTTTGCCACGCGGCGGGCAGGCAGGCGGAGGCCACCAGCCCCGCGCCCAGGCGCAGGCTGTCGCGCCGCGTCAACGCGGCCGCTCGGGCACAATTCCGCTCATACCACCACATCCCACGAGCATCGCCCGGAACGCCTTGTTGCAACGTCCCGAATAACGCGGTCGCCGTGGGTCAGTTCTAGGGGTGAGCTTTCCAGCGCCCCTCCCCCATCGATATGACCAGCCCCGAGTCCACGAACGCCGGCCCTGACGCCGACGAATCGTCTTCCGATACACCGCGCCGAACGATCCGCAGCTTCGTGCTGCGCGCCGGCCGCATGGGCACCGGCCAGCAGCGCGCGCTCGAAACGCTGGGGCCACGCTTCGTGTTGCCGTTTGCCGATGCCGCCATCGACCCCGTCGCGGTCTACGGCCGGCAAGCACCGCTGGTGCTGGAGATCGGCTTCGGCATGGGCGCCGCCACCGCCGAGATCGCAGCTGCACGGCCTGACACCGACTTCCTCGGTGTCGAGGTCCACACACCCGGCGTCGGCGCGCTGCTCAAGCTGATCGGTGACACCGGGCTGAGCAATCTGCGCATCGTCCAGCACGACGCGGTCGAGGTGCTTGAGAAGATGATCGCGCCCAGCTCACTGGCGGGTGTGCACATCTTCTTTCCCGACCCTTGGCACAAGAAGAAGCACAACAAGCGCCGGCTGATCCAGCCCGGCTTCGTCAACAAGCTGGTGACGCGCTTGGCGCCGGGCGGCTACCTGCATTGCGCGACCGATTGGCAGCCTTATGCCGAGCAGATGCTGGAAGTGCTGACCGCCGAGCCGGCCTTGGTCAACACGGCCGAAGGCTACGCGCCCAAGCCCGAGTACCGGCCGCTGACGAAGTTTGAAAACCGCGGCCTGAAGCTTGGCCACGGCGTGTGGGACCTGGTCTTTACACGTCGCTGAATTGTTGGCCCCCACGCCCCTCCCGGGGCTGCCTTGCAGGCCGCGCCGAGCCAGAGGCTCGGCCCTTCGGCAGGCACGAACAGTCCTCAGGACTGTTCATGTCCGGCCTCAGCCCCCGAGGGGGCTCGCGCAGCGGACCGGCRGAGCCGGATCCGCGCACGCCACTTGAAGGGGCGGCGCTACGCGCGCCCGCTTTCGTTGCGTGAAATCAATCCGTCCACTTGACCCAACCCATGAAGTGGGTGGCCAGCACGACGATGCCGAACGCGATGCGGTACCAGGCGAACGCGGTGAAGCGGTGGGTCGCGATGTAGCGCAATAGCCAGTGCACGCAGATCCACGCCGCCGCGAACGAAACAACGAAGCCGACGGCGAACATCGGCCAATCAGCAGCCGACAGCAACGCACGCTCTTTCCACAGGCTGTAGGCGCCGGCACCGATCAGTGTCGGGATCGCGAGAAAGAAGCTGAAATCGGTGGCGGCCCGGCGCGACAGGCCCAGCAGCATGCCGCCAATGATGGTCGCGCCCGAGCGGCTGGTGCCAGGGATCATGCCCAGGCATTGCACCAGGCCGACCTTCAGCGCGTCCATGCCACTCATCGTGTCTGCATGGGCCACGCGCGGCTCGTGCCCTTGCTGGCGCTTCTCGGCCCACAGAATGATCAGGCCGCCGACGATGAACGAGGTGGCCACCACCGGCGCGTTGAAGAGGTAGGCCTTGATCGTCTTGTAGGCCAGCAGGCCGATGACCGCGGCAGGCAGGAAGCCGATCAGCACGTTCAACACGAAACGACGCGCACCTTCGCTGGTCGGCAGGTGGATCAGCGCTCCTGTCAGCCGCTGCCAGTACACCAGCACCACGGCGAGGATCGCGCCACTCTGGATCGCGATCTCGAACACCTTGGCCTTCGCGTCGGCAAAGTCCAGCAAGGCGCCGGCAAGGATCAGGTGGCCGGTCGACGAAATCGGCAGGAATTCGGTCAGGCCTTCGACCACGCCCATCACGGCGGCCTTGATCAACAACAGCGGGTCCACGTGAGAAGGCTCCGGCAGCAACAAACAAAGCGCCGGATGATAGCGGGCCCGCCTGGCAGACGAGCGACTTGAGGCTCAGCGGCGTGGCCGGGCGTTGATCTCGACGCCGCTGGCGGTGACCTTGACCTCGCCCAGCTCATAACCAGCCTGCGTCAAGCGTTCGACCTGCTCAGGCTTCAGCCGGTGGATCACCGTGTCGGCCAGCAGCCTTTCGATCGCCAGCGCGCCGATACGCTCGGCCTGCGCGCTGGCCCCCTTGTCCAGCGCGAAACGGGTCACCCGCGGCTCGTCGAAGCGCAGGCTGTTGTCGCTGCGCTCGAGCCGCAGGCCGTACTCCAGCGCCAGCTGTCCGCGCCAGCTGTGGCCGAACAGGCGGTCGTTGGCCAACAGGTCGAACTCGGTCGCCAGGCGGCCGACCTCGGGGCGCAAGCTCAGACGCGGGTTGGCCAAGCTCAGGTCCAGCGCCTCCATCACCCGCTTTTCGAGCGGGAAGCGGCGGCCCAGCATCTGGTTCAGTTCGGCTTCGCTGTAGGCCACCCGAGGCGGGCCCATCAGGCTGGCGCAGGCGCTCAAGGCCACAGCAGCCCCGACAACGAGGCCGCGGGCCAGCAGTTGGCGGCGGTAAAGATCGACATTCATGGCGCCAGCGTAACCTGAGCGGCTTGACGTTCGGCCCCGGGCTGCTAATATTACTGACCAGTCAGTCATTAACAACCATGTCGCCCTCGTCTTCCATCCGTCAGCGCCGAAAAGACGCCCGCCCCAGCGAGCTGCTGGACGCCGCGTTGGCGCTGTTCGTCGAAAAGGGCTTTGCGGCGACCAAGTCGGAAGAGGTGGCCGCGCGGGCCGGGGTGTCCAAGGGCACGCTGTACCTGTATTTCCCGAGCAAGGAAGAGCTGCTGAAGGCAGTGATCCGCCACACGCTGCTGGCCGACATCGCGCGCGGTGCCGAGCGGCTGGCCCAGGAAGAGAACGGGCCGACGGGCGAGTTGCTGGTCGAGCTGATGACCGACTGGTGGGTCAACGTCTACGAAAGCCCCAGCTCGGCGATCTTCAAGCTGGTGATGACCGAGGTGCGCAACTTCCCGGACATCGGCGAGTTCTACCTGCGCGAGGTCATCGAGCCTGGCCACCAACTGATCGGTGGGCTGGTGCAACGCGGCATCGACCGCGGCGAGTTCCGGCCGGTCGATGTCGACAGCGTCGTGCACTCGATCGTGTTGCCAATGGTCATGTTGTGCCTGCACAAACACTCGATGGGCGCCTGCGGCTTTGCCGACTCGCACCTGACCCACCCGGCCGAGTTCATTCGCCAGCACCTCGACCTGATCCTCAACGGCCTGCGCCCGGGCCCCACGGCCACACCCGTTCTCTAGAATGAAGGGTTACCCCCGAGCCGCACCGCTCGCTGCAACACCCATCTTTCGAGGCCGCCATGAACGTCGAACAAGCCCGCTTCAACATGATCGAACAGCAGATCCGCCCCTGGGAGGTGCTGGATCCGGCCGTGCTGCAGTTGCTGGCGGTCGTCAGGCGTGAAGACTTCGTGCCGGTGGCACACCGCGCGCTGGCCTTCGTCGATACCGAGGTGCCGCTGCCCGAAGGCCAGGTCATGCT
>NZ_JBFUGE010000194.1:0-10906 GCF_056403075.1 Ideonella sp. P3_A4
ACTGCGAGGCCCGCAGCGCCAGCGTCGTGCGTGAAGGCGGCACCTGCACCTGCACCAGACTGCGAGGCCCGCAGCGCCAGCGTCGTGCGTGAAGGCGGCACCTGCACCTGCACCAGTCCGAGCACCGGGTCGAACGAGATCAGCCGCGCGTTCATCGCCTTGCCGTTCAGGCCCAGCACTTCGCACGGCTCTTGGGCGGCGTGCGCTTCGGGCGTCGGGTAGACGGCGTAGGGCGGCGTCGGCCAGGCGAACCCCGGGACGGCGTCGGGCGCCTGCGCATGCGGCTGGCGTGGCGCGAGCGCGTCGAGGTCGTTCGGGACCAGGGACAGCTGAGCGGAGAGGTCGGACATGGCCTTGCGTTGGAGCAATCGAATGGCCATGCGCACGCGACAGGCGTGGCTCGGCCCTGGCAGCGATCGTAGGTTGGTAGCGCTGTCTTTGCAGCGAGAAAAGCAAGTCTCCAACCGGCCAGTTCGTGACATGGCACCGGCGAAGGACGACAGTCACAATGCGCGGGACGGCAACCTTGGCGCACATCGCATGAACCTTCGTTTTGTCGAAGCCTTCTACTGGGTGGCCACGCTGAAAAGCGTGTCGCGCGCGGCCGAGAAACTCTTCATCACCCAGTCGGCCATGTCCAGCCGCATCGCGGCGCTGGAAGACGAGCTGGGCGTGTTGCTGCTGGACCGGCGCGACAAGCAGGTGCGGCTCACGGCCGCCGGCGGCCGCTTCCTGGTGATGGCCGAACGGTTGTTGTCGTTGCAGCGCGAGATCCGCGACGAGATGGGACGCAGTGCCGAGTCGGGCCTGAACCTGCGCATCGGCGCGATCGAATCGGTGTTGCACTCGTGGCTGATCGACTGGGTGCGCGAGATGCGCGCGGCGCAGCCCGGGCTCGAACTGGAGCTGACGGTCGAAACCACGCCTGTGCTGGTCGACCAGATGCGCCGCGGCCGGCTGGACCTGGCGATGGCGGCCTTGCCGTCTTCGGGTGACGGCTTGCGCCAGCAGGCGCTGCCGCCGATGCCGATGTGCTTCGTCGGCCATGCACAACTGCACAAAAAGCGCCGCTACTCGCTGGCCGACCTGGCGACGCTGGAGCTGTTGACGTTTCAGCGCGGTTCGCAGCCGCACGTGGCGCTGGTCGACCTGATGCGCCAGGCGGGCCACACGCGGTTGAAGGTGCACGCGATTTCGTCCGTCTCAGCGATGGTCCAGCTGATCGAAGGCGGCCTCGGGGTGGCCACATTGCCGTTGGCGGTGGTGCGCCGGCTGTCCGAACGGCAGCCGCTGCGGGTGCTGCCCTGCGAGGCCGAGATGCCGCCTTTGCCGATCTTCCTGAGCTACCGCGACGACCCGGGATCAGCGTTAACCCGCACTGTTGTGGACGCGCTTTTGGGCTTCAAGGCGATTCAAGTTGGGTCATCTAAAAAATCGATGAGGTCATAGAGAAATTTCCCGTTTGTGGTCCCCGAGGGGTGGCTCACACAATGCGCCCCATTGGTGAACCCACAGTGAGAAAAGGGGTGATTCGATGAGCACGGCGACGGTATTTGCAAGCAGCGCGGCGGTGGCCCGGGCGGCCATCCGATCGGGCCAAGTCAATGGCCACACCAGCGGTCTCGCGGGCCGGCATGTGCAGGGCAACGTGGTGATCCTGCCCGAGGCCTGGGCCGGCGAGTTCCTGCAGTACTGCCGAGCCAATCCGAAGCCTTGCCCCTTGCTGGCGGTGACCGAAGCCGGTGACCCCATGCTGCCCACGCTGGGCGACAACATCGACATCCGCACCGACGTGCCGCGCTACCGCGTCTGGCGCCATGGTGAGCTGGTCGATGAGCCGACCGACATCCGCGCGCTGTGGCGCGACGACCTGGTCAGTTTCGTGATCGGCTGCTCGTTCTCTTTCGAGCAGGCACTGGCCGACGAAGGCGTGCCGCTGCGCCATGTCGAGCAGGGCCRCAATGTGGCGATGTACCGCAGCGCGCTGCCCACCGTGCCTGCTGGCCGTTTCGCCGGCCCGATGGTGGTGTCGATGCGGCCGCTGCGCAAGGAAGACGCGAAGCGCGCCGCCGAGATCACGGCCCGCTACCCGCGGGTGCACGGCGCGCCGGTCCACATCGGCGACCCCGCACAGATCGGCATCGCCGACATCCACCGGCCCGACTATGGCGACGCGGTCGAGATCCGCGACGACGAGGTGCCGGTGTTCTGGGCTTGCGGCGTCACGCCGCAGGCTGCGCTGGCCGCCGCGCGCCCCGAGTTCTGCATTACCCATGCGCCTGGCGCCATGCTGATCACCGACTGGCTCAACCACCAGATGGCCGGGCACTGAGCCGGGCACCGAACCTCACTTTTGCCGTTCACTGAGGAGACCTTGATGAAGACCTGGATCGCCGCCGCACTGGCCGTCACCATCACCCCGTTCGCTCAAGCCCAGACCAAGTGGGACCTGCCGTCGGGCTACGCCACCAACACCTTCCAGGTGCAGAACCTGCAGTGGTTCGCCGACGAAGTGGCCAAGTCCAGCGGAGGCAAGCTGAAGATCACGCTGCACCCGAACGCATCGCTGTTCAAGGCCAACGAGATCAAGCGCGCGGTGCAGTCAGGCCAGACGGCGATCGGCGAGTTCATCCTGTCCAGCGCGGCCAACGAGAACCCGATGTTCGGGCTCGATTCGATCCCCTTCCTGGCCACCAGCTATGTCGAGGCGAAGAAGCTCGACGAGGTGTCGCATCCGCAGCTCGAGCGCACGCTGCACGAGCAGGGCCTGAAGCTGCTCTACACCGTGCCGTGGCCGCCGCAGGGGCTGTACTCGATCAAGCCGGTCGCCTCGATGCAAGACCTGAAGGGCACCAAGATGCGGGCCTACAACCCGGCCACCTCGCGCATTGCCGAATACGTGGGCGCGCAGCCGGTGACCATCCAGCTGGCCGAGTTGCCGCAAGGGCTGGCGACGGGCACGGTGCAGACCTTTCTGACCTCCAGCGCGTCGGGCGTCGACAGCAAGCTGTACGAGCAGGTCAAGTACTTCTACGACGTCAACGCCTGGTTGCCGCGCAACGCGGTGGTAGTGAACCAGAAAGCCTTCGACTCGCTGGACAAGCCGACGCAGGACGCGGTGCTGAAGATCGCTGCCGAGGCGGGCAAGCGCGGCTGGCAGATCAGCGAGCAGAAGGACGCCGAGTACATGAAGGAGCTGGCCGCCAAGGGCATGACGGTCGACACCACCAGCGAAGGTTTGAAGCGCGAGCTGAAGGTGATCGGTGGCCGCATGACGATCGAGTGGTTGAAGACCTCGGGTGACGAGGGCAAGGCCGTGATCGACAACTTCCGCAAGTGAAGCCAGAGACCAAGACCATGGAAACCACGGCAACTTTGACGGCCGGGGCCAGGCCCCTGTTGGCCACCGCCGCGCCCGGCCGCTTGCGCCGCACGCTGGACGCGCTCTTCCTCGCCGCTGGCGGCCTGGGCGCCCTGTGCGTGGCGCTGATCTGCGCGCTCATGATCTGGCAGAGCGTCGCCCGCGAGTTCGGCGTGTCCACCGGGGCCATCAACGACATCGTCGCCTGGCTTTGCGCGGCCTCGGGCTTCTTCACGATGGCCCATGCGTTCAAGCACGGCGACTTCGTCCGCGTGACGCTGCTGATGGAAAAGCTGCCGCCCGCACCACGCCGCGCGCTGGAGCTGGTGTCGCTGGTCATCGCCACCATCGCGGTCGGCTACCTGACCTGGTGGGCCTGCGCCTTCACCTATGAAAGCTGGCGCTTCCACGAACTGGCACAAGGGCTGCTGCCGCTGCCGATCTGGATCCCGCAGACCAGCTTCGCGCTCGGCTCGATCCTGCTGTGGCTGGCGGTGATCGATGAACTCGTCATCGTCGCCCGCGGCGGTGAACCGACCTATGTCCGCCTGGTGGCCGAGCGCCACGCCGCGGGTGACTACTCGTCCGACCTTTGATCCGCTGAGAGATTTCACACCATGAGTACCTTGATGGTCGGCGGCTTCTTGCTGCTGTTGATGATGATGCTGCTGTCCGGCGGCGTCTGGATCGCGATGACGCTGGCGATCTGCGGCTGGGTCGGCCAGGCTTTTTTCACCAGCACCCAGCCGGGCTTGAACCTGTTCTCGGCCTTCTGGGAGTCGAACGCAAGCTGGGAACTGGCGGCACTCCCGCTGTTCATCTGGATGGGCGAGATCCTGTTCCGCAGCAAGCTGAGCGAAGAGATGTTCGCCGGCCTCGCGCCATGGCTGAACCGAATCCCCGGCAGGCTGATGCACACGACGATCCTGGGCTGCGGCATCTTCGGCTCGGTGTCGGGCTCGTCGGCGGCGACCTGCGCGACGATCTCGAAGGTGGCGTTGCCTGAGCTGAAGAAGCGCGGCTACAACGAGAAGATGGTGCTCGGCTCATTGGCCACGGCCGGCACGCTGGGCATCCTGATCCCGCCGTCGATCACGATGGTGGTCTATGCGGTGGCGGCCGATGCGTCGATCATCCGCGTCTTCCTGGCCGGCTTCCTGCCCGGGCTGGTGCTGATGGCCTTGTTCTCCGGCTACATCGTCTGGTGGAGCCTGAAAAACAAGGACCTGATGCCGCCGGCCGAGCCACCGACGACGCTGATGGAAAAGATCCGCCTGTCGCGCAACCTCATCCCTTGCGCCGCACTGATCCTGTTCATCGTCTATGTGCTGCTGGCGGGTTTTGCCACCGCGACCGATTGCGCTGCCTACGGCGTGGTCGGCTCGCTGGGTCTGGCGCTGTGGAGCCGGTCGCTGACCTGGCAGAACTTCAAGGACGGTCTGTTCGGCGCGGCGCGCACCAGTTGCATGATCATGTTCATCCTGGCCGGCGCCGCCTTCCTGACCAAGACGATGGCCTTCACCGGCATTCCGCGTGAGCTGGCCGAGTGGGTCAACAGCATGCACCTGCCGGGTTATGCGCTGATCAGCGTACTCGTGCTGGTCTACCTGGTGCTTGGCACCGCGCTCGACGGCATCTCGATGATCGTGCTGACCAGCGCAGTGGTGCTGCCGATGATCCAGAAGGCCGGTTTCGACCTGGTGTGGTTCGGCATCTTCATCGTGCTGCTGGTCGAGATCGCCGAGGTCACGCCCCCGGTGGGTTTCAACCTCTTCGTGCTGCAGAACATGACCGGCAAGGACGGCAACCTGATCGCCAAGGCGGCGATCCCGTTCTTCTTCTGCCTGGTCGCCTGCATTGCGCTGATCACGGCCTTCCCCAGCATCGTGACCATCGTGCCCGATCTGGTGATGGGGCCGGAACGCTGACCTGCGCAGCGACGCCTCGCAGTCTTAAGGGGTCCACCATGTTCCAGCTCTCTACGCCTACCCGGCGCGCCTGGCTGCGCGCGGCCTTGGCCACCACCGGTGCGCTGCTGCCCACCCTCGGCCGGGCTGACGCCGCGCCCTGGCGCTGCGCCACCGGCTACCGCGCCGACTCGTTCCACGGCCGCAACCTGAGCCAGTGGCTGGGCGAGTGGGCGGCGGCCGCGCCGGGCGCCCCCAAGGTGGACCTGCACGCGAACAACAGCCTGGTCCAACTGGCGGCGATCGCCGGACAGGTGCGGGCCGGCAGCGTGGAGCTGGGCGAAACCATCATGAGCAGCCTGGTGACCGAGATGCCGGTGGCCGGTGCAGATAGCGTGCCTTTCGTCGTGCGCGGCTATGCCGACGCCAAGCGCCTGTGGCGCTACCAGCGCCCGATCATCGAGCGGGCGTTCGCCGACGTGGGCTTGGTGCCGCTGTACGCCGTGCCGTGGCCACCGCAGGGGCTGTACACGATGCGCCCGTTGGCCGGCTTGTCCGAGCTGCGCGGCAGCCGCATGCGCAGCTACAACCGCAGCACCGCGCGCATCGCCGAGCTGCTGGGCTGCACGCCGGTTGATGTGCCGATGGCCGAAGTTGGCCAAGCCTTGGCCGAGGGCCGCATCGACTGCATGATCACCTCGGCCGTCACCGGAGTCGAAAACCAGGTCTGGCGTCAGCTGAAGCACTACCACGAGATCAACGCGTGGTTTCCGAAGAACATCGTGTTCGCCAATGCGCAGGCCTACGGCCAGCTCGACGCCTCGACGCGCCGTGCGCTGCAGAACGCCGCCGGCGCGGCCGAAGCGCGCGGCTGGGCGGCCAGCGAGACGGCGGCCACCGAATCGGTGGCCGAGCTGAAGCGCCAGGGCATGAAAGTGGACCCGCTGCCAGTCACCGCGCTGAACGAGTTGCGCCGCCTGGGCGAGCGCTGTTCTCTCGAATGGTTGCGCGAGGTCGGGCCGTTGGCCAACCAGATCTTCATTCCTTATTACACCCAGGCCTGAATCCCGGCTCGCGTGCCGCCGCCGACCTGCCTACACTGACCTCACTTCACCGATGACCATGCAAGACAACACCCCGTCCCGTTGGCAGTTCTGGATCGACCGTGGCGGCACCTTCACCGACGTTGTCGCGCGCCGGCCCGATGGCACGCTGGCGACCGCCAAGCTGCTGAGCGAGAACCCCGAGCAATACCGCGACGCGGCGATCGAGGGCATCCGCCGGCTGCTGGGCCTGAAGGCCGGCGAGGCGATCACGCCCGAGCGGGTGGAATGCGTGAAGATGGGCACCACGGTGGCCACCAATGCGCTGCTCGAGCGCAAGGGTGACCGTACGCTGCTGGTCACGACGCGTGGCTTTCGGGACGCGCTGCGCATTGCTTACCAGGCGCGGCCGCGGCTGTTCGACCGGAACATCGTGTTGCCCGAGCTGTTGTACGAGCGCGTGATCGAGGCTGACGAGCGTGTCGGCGCCGATGGCGAGCTGGTGCAGGCGCTGGACGAAGCGGCGCTGCGGCGCGAGCTGGCCGAGGCGCACGCCAGCGGCATCCACGCCTGCGCGATCGTCTTCATGCACGGCTATCGGCACACGGCGCACGAGCAAGCGGCGGCGCGGTTGGCGCGCGAAGCCGGTTTCACGCAGGTCAGTGCCTCGCACGAGGTGAGCCCTCTGATGAAGCTGGTGGCGCGTGGAGACACCGCAGTGGTTGATGCCTATCTGTCGCCGATCCTGCGCCGCTATGTCGAGCAAGTCGCGAGCCAGATGCCGGGAGTGCCGCTGTACTTCATGCAGAGCTCGGGCGGTTTGACCGAGGCGAACCGCTTCCAGGGCAAGGACGCGATCCTCTCCGGCCCGGCGGGCGGTATCGTCGGCATGGTGCGCACGGCACTGGCGGCGGGGCACGACAAGGTCATCGGCTTCGATATGGGCGGCACGTCGACGGATGTGTCGCACTTTGCCGGCGAGTTCGAGCGCGCGTTCGACACGCAGGTGGCCGGCGTGCGGGTGAGGGCGCCGATGATGAGCATCCACACTGTGGCGGCGGGTGGCGGCTCGGTCATTCGCTTCGACGGGGCGCGGCTGCGTGTCGGGCCCGAGTCGGCCGGCGCGAACCCTGGCCCGGCCAGCTACCGCCGTGGCGGGCCGCTGGCGACGACCGATGCTAACGTGATGCTCGGCAAGGTGCAGCCGGACTGGTTCCCGAAGGTCTTCGGCCCGGGGGCGAACGAGCCGCTGGACCGTGCAGTGGTGGTGCGCCGTTTCACCGAGTTGGCCGAGCAGATGAGTCAAGCGTCTGGCCGCCCGGTCAGTGCCGAGCAGGCCGCCAATGGCGCATTGCGCATCGCGGTGCAGAGCATGGCCAATGCGATCAAGCGCATCTCGGTGGCCCGCGGCTATGACGTGACGCGCTACACGCTGCAGTGCTTCGGTGGTGCCGGTGGCCAGCACGCGTGCCTGGTGGCCGATGCTTTGGGCATGACGCGCGTGCTTGTGCATCCGCTGGCGGGGGTGTTGTCGGCCTACGGCATGGGCTTGGCCGACCAAATCGCGATGCGTGAGGCTTCGGTCGAGCACCCGCTCGATGAGTGCGGGCTGGAGGCGGCGCGGGCCAAGGGTGCAGGGCTGGCCGAGTCAGCCACCACCGAACTGCTGGGGCAGGGGCTGCCGGCCACGCGCATCGCGGCCAAGATCGGCCTGTTGCTGCGCTACGAAGGCACCGACACGGCGCTGCGCGTCGACCTGCCTGACACCGGCGGCGCGGCGCGCGACATCGCGACGCTRCAGTCCGGCTTCGAAGCCGCTTACCGCCAGCGCTTTGCATTCCTGATGGAAGGGCGGCCGTTGGTCATCGAGGCGGTCTCGGTCGAGGCGACTGGCGCGAGCGACGAGCAACTCGAAGTTGCCGCCGCCGGGGCAGCCGATGCCTACGAGCCGAAGCCTGTCGACACGGTGCGCATGTATGCCGAGGGTGCGGATGGTGCCGAGGCGTGGCACGACGCGGGCCTGTTCCTGCGCGACAACCTGCAGCCCGGGGCCACGATCACTGGCCCGGCGGTGATCGCCGAGGCGAATGCGACGACGGTGGTCGAGCCGGGCTGGCAAGCCTTGCTCGCGGCAAGTGGCTCGCTGGAGCTCAAGCGTGTGCAAGCGCGGGCCACTCGCCATGCGCTCGGCACGCAGGTCGACCCGGTGATGCTGGAGGTGTTCAACAACCTGTTCATGAACATCGCCGAGCAGATGGGCTTGCGGCTGCAGAACACAGCGGTGTCGGTCAACATCAAGGAGCGGCTCGACTTCTCTTGCGCGCTGTTCGATGCGGCCGGCCAGTTGATCGCCAACGCGCCGCACATGCCGGTGCATTTGGGCTCGATGAGCGAGTCGATCCAGACCGTGATTGCCGGTAACCCCGAGATGCGGCCAGGCGATGTGTATGTGCTGAACGACCCGTATCACGGTGGTACCCACTTGCCGGACGTGACGGTGGTGACACCGGTGTACCTTGAGCCCGGCGACGCAAAGCCTTCGTTCTACGTGGCCGCRCGTGGCCACCATGCCGACATTGGCGGCCTGACGCCAGGCTCGATGCCACCGCTGTCCAAGACCATCGACGAAGAAGGCGTGCTGATCGACAACTTCCTGCTGGTGCGCGACGGGCGTTTGCGCGAGGCCGAGTTCATGGCGCTGCTGCGCTCTGGCCGCTACCCGGCGCGCAACCCCGAGCAGACGCTGGCCGACCTGCGTGCGCAGATCGCCGCGAACGAGAAGGGCGTGCAGGAACTGCGCGCGATGGTCACGCAGTTCGGCCGGCAAACGGTGTCCGCCTACATGGGCCATGTGCAGGCCAACGCCGAAGAGTCGGTGCGCCGCGTCATCACTGCGCTGAAGGATGGCGCGTTCACGCTGCCGCTGGACAACGGCGCGCAGATCCAGGTGAAGGTGACTGTTGACGCGGCGGCGCGCGGCGCGACGATCGACTTCACCGGCACCAGCGCGCAAGCGGCCAACAACTTCAACGCGCCGAAGTCGGTGACGATGGCGGCGGTGTTGTATGTCTTCCGCACACTGGTCGACGACGACATTCCGCTCAACGCGGGTTGCCTGAAGCCGCTGAAGGTGATCGTGCCCGAAGGTTCGTTGCTGAACCCGCGTTCGCCGGCGGCTGTGGTGGCCGGCAACGTCGAGACCTCGCAGTGCGTAACCAACGCCTTGTACGGTGCGCTCGGCGTGATGGCCTCGGGCCCGTGCACGATGAACAACTTCACCTTCGGCGATGCGAAGCACCAGTACTACGAAACGATCTCGGGTGGCTCCGGTGCCGGCCAAGGGTTCGACGGTACGGCGGTCGTGCAGACCCACATGACCAACTCTTACCTCACTGACCCCGAGGTGCTGGAGTTCCGCTTCCCGGTACGGTTGGACGGCTACGAGATCCGCGCGGGCTCTGGTGGTGCCGGTCAGTGGCGTGGCGGCGATGGCGGCACACGGCGTGTGCGCTTCCTCGCGCCGATGACCGCGTCGATCCTCAGCAACGGCCGCGTGCACCCGGCCTTCGGCATGGCCGGTGGGCAGCCCGGCGCGCTGGGCGCCAACCGCGTCGAGCGCGGGAACGGGCAGGTCGAGCATCTGCCGCACATCGCGTCGGTCGAGATGGGTGTCGACGACGTGTTCGTGATCGACACCCCTGGGGGCGGTGGCTACGGTGAAGCGTGATGACTGAAGACGATGCCGTGATCCTGCTGACCGGCTTCGAGCCTTTTGGCGGCGAGCTGATCAACCCGAGCTGGGAGGTGGCGCGTGCGCTGGACGGCGCGCCGATCGCCGGCGCGCGTGTGGTGGCGCACCTGCTGCCTTGCCGTTTCGGTGCCGCTGGCGAGGCGGTCCATCGTCTGGTGACCGATCTGCGGCCGGTCTGTGTGCTGGCACTGGGCCAGGCCAGCGGCCGCGCCGACTTTTCGATCGAGCGGGTGGCGATCAACGTGGACGATGCGCGCATCCCCGACAACGAAGGCGCGCAGCCGATCGACGAGCCGGTGGTGGCCGACGGCCCGACGGGATACTTCTCGACGCTGCCGATCAAGGCGATGGTGGCTGGTTTGCGCGCCGTGGGGTTGCCCGCGTCGGTGTCGCAAAGCGCCGGCACCTTTGTCTGCAACCACGTCTTCTATTCCCTGATGCACAGCCTGCGTCAGCGCCCCGAAGTGCGCGCCGGTTTCATGCACCTGCCGCTGCTGCCGGCCCAGGCCTCGCGCCACCCCGGCGTGCCTTGCATGCCGCTGCCCTTGATGGTCGAAGGCATGCGCCAGGCCTTGCGCATCGCCGTGACGCACCGCGGCGGCGATACCGTGCAGGCCGAAGGCCAGATTGCATAACAACTGCACATTAGGGGGCTGCTTCGCCTCAGATTTGAAGTGCAACACTTCTTCTCCAAGGAGCAGTTGCACGAATGGGAATCCGATACTCTCACCTGTCCTCGACAGATCGCGTTCGTATTGAGGTCTGCTTGCGCTACGGCGCTCGTGCGGCCGCCGTGGCACGCTTTGTCGGCTGCCATCGGTCTACCATTTGGCGGGAGCAAGAA
>NZ_JBFUGE010000195.1:0-10879 GCF_056403075.1 Ideonella sp. P3_A4
GCTGTGGCTCGGCCGCCGGCGTGCGCTCTTTCACCGTCTTCTGCGCGCGCTGCAGCGCGCTGTTGACCGAGGCGACCGAGGTGTCGAGCATCTCGGCCGCTTCGGCCGCCGAATACCCCAGCACCTCGCGCAGCAGCAGCACGGCGCGCTGCGTGCCGGGCAGGTGCTGCAGCGCGGCCACGAAGGCGAGTGCCACGTGCTCGCGGCGTTGCAGTGTGGTGGCCGGGTCTTCATGGGTGCCGACCAGGTCGTCATCGGGCAGGGGCTCCAGCCACACCGGCCCGGTCACCATCTCGCCCAGCTCAGCCGTGGCCTGCAGCGGCGCGCCGTGGTCGGGCGATGTGATGCGCCGCGGGCGCTGCGCGATCAGCCGCAGGCACACATGGGTGGCGATGCGGTAGAGCCAGGTGCCGAGCGCGCTCCGCGACTCGAAGCCGGCCAGGCCGCGCCAGGCGGCGAGCAAGGTTTCCTGCAGCGCGTCGTCGGCATCGAAGGGCGAGCCCAGCATGCGGTAGCAGTGGGTGTGAAGCTGGCGGCGGCGGGGGGCGATCAGGCGGTCGAAGGCGGCGGCGTCGCCGGCGCGTGCACGCGACAGCCATTCGGTTTCGGCCACGGGATCATGTGGGAAGCCCATCGCTCATTCTGGCGCGCAACGCCGCACGCCGGCATCCGCACGTCACGGTCGTCGCGGGGCCGTTTCACATTGCTCATCACCTCGCGCCTGCAGCCACGGCGCCAGGCTGACGGAGAAGATGTTGTAGTTCCCGGTGTCCCAGGATTGCATTCGCTGCATCGCCTTGATCGTCTCGTCACGGGTCATCGGAAACGAGGTCGGCACTGTTCTCTCGCTGCTGAAGTACAAGGTCTTCGCGTCCGGAGAAAGACGAGYCTCGGCATCGGAGCCGGCACTGTTGACGACATCGCCGAGGTGGATCGGGCATCCCCAGTTCTTGCCTTGTCGAAAGGCAATGAACAGGTCCATGCTGCGCGCGGGCTTTCGGCCACTCGAGAAGACCACGAAAGACTCGTCTGGCGCGACGGCAGGGTCGACGTTTGTGCCGCCCTTCTGGTTGAACGGCATCGCCTCGGGCGGCATGAATCCCGAAGCGGTTCGCTGCGATCGATAGATCTCGAACTTGCCTTCGGCGCCGGGCTTCATGAAATAGAGACTGCCGTCAGCCGCAATGGACGGCGCATAGATGGACGTGTTGGCATTGATCTCGTCCGGCAGTCGATACGGCTCGCCCCATCCCGCTCCGGAGCGATCGACGCGCCACAGTTGTGCGCCYATTCCAGGTCGAGCGACGCCGTCAAAGAATCCGTCGAGAGCGGCACCGCCAGGCAGGGCCGGTCGATTGGATACGAAGACCATGTAACGCCCTCCGGGCGCCATGGTGGGCTCCATCTCGTTCCACCGCCCCGAGAAGGGCGCGACCGACGGCTCGGACCAACCGTCCGACGTCTTGTACGACACCATGATCGTGGAGATCGCTGAGGAGCTCCTGGAGAAGTAGACCTCGTTTCCATCCGGCGTGAACGCCGGCGCCGAGTCGTGTGCAGGTCCGGAGATCACGCCGGGCGCCAGGACTTCTGGAACTGGCGAGGGCGCTGCAAACGCACTGGCCTTTACAGCCAAGGTGCAGCACAGCACCATCATGGAGGCGCGGTTCATGGTCGCCTTTCTGGCCAAGGCCTGGTGGTCATCTTGAATCGATCGATTCGATCGCGGATGACGAGTTCCTCGCGGGCTGGTCAGATGCGCTTGCTCTTYGCCATGACGCTTGCTTGTTGGCCACGCGGAGCGCGTGCTCACCATTGCGCGCACGCTTGCCGTTAGGGGTGCGGCATCTTCGGAAGTCGAGCCCTCGAATGGCAACTACGAGTTTGCGTGGACGGCCTAAGCGGTGGGCGCTGCCTAAGTCTGCCTGGGGTCGCCGTGATCGAGCTCGCTCTGACCGCAATGCGAGCCGCCCCTGTGCCCAGCCTTCTAGGCCACCACGGCTTCCGCAGCCGTGGCTGGTGCCGATGTGCTGCGGTAGGCCCAGAAACGCGGCAGGGCGAAGCCCGTCGCGATGACGCCGATGAGGCAGATCGCGCCGCCGATCCAAATGGAAGCTGATACGCCCCAGGCATCGGCCATGAAGCCGGCGCGTGCGTTGCCGATGAGCGGGCCGGTCAGGTAGCTGATCATCTCGATGCCGGCCAGCCGCCCGCGCAGTGAGTTGGGGATGGTCTGGTTCCAGATCGTGCCGCGGAACACACCGCTGACCATGTCAGCCGCACCGGCCACGGCCAGGCACGCAAGACCCAAGCTCAAGCTGGGTGCGAATCCCAGCGCCACGATGCCCAGCGCCCACACGGCTGCCGCGATGACGACCGCGCGGCCGTGGCGCGTGACCTTGCCGGTCCAGCCGCTGAAAAGGCCGATGGCCAGTGCCCCGACCGACATCGCCGACAGCAGCCAGCCCACCGACGCGGTGCGCCCGTCCGCCGCGGCCATGGCCGGGAACAGCGCCACCGGGAAGGCGAAGGCCATCGCCACGATGTCCACGATGTAGGTCCCCATCAGCTCGGGGCGCGCCCACGCGAAGCGCAGGCCCTCGGCCAGGTCGGCCAGCAGGTGAGGGCGCTCGCCCGGTTCATCCACCGAACCGATGGCCGCACGCGGGATGCGGGCGAGAAAGAACAGCGCCGCGAGGAAGGTGACGAAGTCGAAGAGATACGCACCCACCGCGCCCCAGCGCGCGAGCAGCAGCCCGGCCAGCGCAGGCCCGGCCACCATGCCCACCGTGCCGCGCACCGAGGACAGCGCCGCGACGGCGGCGAATTCCTCGGGCCGCGCGAGCTTTTGCGTCAACGCCTCCAGCGCCGGGCGGTGGAAGCCGCTGGCGCCCTGCAGCACTGCCACGAGTGCGTAGATCGCCAGCACACTCGGCGCGGCGGTCAGTGCGTTGGCCAGCAGGCCTGCCAGGCACAGCGCCATCAGCGCCTCCGACGCGATCAGCAGCCGCTTGCGGTCCACGCGGTCTGCCACGGCGCCACCGAGCAGCCCGCACAGGACCACCGGCACGAGCTGCACGAGGCCCAGCAGGCCCACCTGGGCGTTGGAATGCGTCAGCTCGTAGAGCTGCCAGGGCACGGCCACGTAGCTGACCATGGTGCCCAGCCCCGAGATGAACTGGCTGGCGAACAGACGGCGGAAGGCGGTGTTGTGGCGCAGCGGGCCGATGTCAAGAAGCATTCAGGGCTTGTCCGATGAGGCGGGGGTTCGACGTGGGCAGAGGTGGCTTTCAGGTCCTGTTGAAGGTGGACCTTGGCGTCATGGGCGAATGAAGAGCCGCCGGTGCGAGCATACCCAGCCCGGTCGTCCTCGTGACAGCGCGCGGCAGAGTCCCCAGCAAACGTCCGCCAACGCGAGCTTGGATAAAGTGCCCGCCAGAGTGTCGTTGGAGGCGCGYGCGTGAGACTGAAGCCCTTTTGCCTTTGTGCGTTGATGCGGTTCGAGCCCGAGGGCGGTGAGCGGTCCATGGGTCCTGGCGGCCGCCAGCTGGTCGCTCGTGCGCGGAGTCAGGCACCGGCCTTCTATCGCTTGATGCTCGGCGAGTGGGAGGTCACTGCCTTGTGCGACGGCACGGTGGACGTTCCGTTCGACGCCTTGCTCAACGGCATCGCACCGGCAGACGTTCAAGAGATCTACGGTCGCTGCGGCGAGCAGCTGCCGGCGGAAGTCTCGATCAACGCGTACTTGATTCACACCGGCAATCAACTGGTTCTGGTGGACACCGGTGCGGGTGAGCTGTTTGGCGAACGCGGCGGTGGCGAGTTGGCCGATGCGATCGAGCTCGCCGGCTACTCGGTCGACCAGATCGACGTGGTGCTGCTCACCCACGTCCATGCCGACCACTCCGGCGGCTTGACCATCGACGGCAAACGGGTCTACCAGAACGCAGTGGTCCATGTGGCCGACGCCGAGCACCAGCACTGGTTCAGCGCCGAAGACGAAGCGAACGCGCCGGCCCACCGCAAGCATTCGTTCCCGCAGGGGCGGGCTTCGCTGGCCCCCTACATCGACGCCGGCCGCCTGAAGAATTTCAGCGGCACCACCGAACTGTTGCCCGGGATCACCGCCATCCCTGCGCCGGGTCACACACCGGGCCACACGCTCTACCGGCTCGAGAGCGCCGGCCAGCGTCTGGTGATCTGGGGTGACATCGTGCACAGCGCCCAGGTGCAGATTCCGCAGCCCAGCGTGTCGATCAAGTTCGACAGCGACGAGCCGGCGGCTGCGGCGCAGCGCGAGGCCGTGTTCCAGCAAGCCGCCGACGAAGACTGGCTGATCGGCGCGGCGCACATCTCGTTTCCGGGCCTCGGCAAGCTCACCCGGGATGCGACCGGGTATCGATGGACACCGGTGACCTACAGCCGCCGTGGCGGCGGTGTTCAGAAAGGACGGCGTCGGTCGCAGGCGGCCTGAGGCACCGTCGAGCGAGGTCCGGTGACGCGGCGATCAGTTCGTCACCGCGAGGATGACGCTCGACRCTTTGAACAGCGCGGTCGCCTCGACGCCCGGCGCCAGGCCCAACGACTGCACGCTGCCCTGGGTCACGATCGCGGCCACGCTGCCGCCGCCGGCGATGTCCAGCACGACCTCGGCGTTGACGGCGCCCGGGGTCACCTGGGCCACCGTGCCGACCAGCTGATTGCGTGCCGACACCTTCGCGTCCTTGAGCCCGGTGGCGAGCAGGACCGACGACGCCTTCACCAGCGCCATCGCGGTCATGCTGGTGCGCAGCCCCAGCGATTCGGTGCTCTCCCGGGTCACGATGGCCACCAGCTTTGCGCCGCCCGGCAGGGTCAGCTCGACTTCGTCATTGACCGCGCCGGCGCGAATCGATGCCACCGTGCCGACGAACTGGTTCCGGGCACTGGTCCTCATGTTGATCACCTTCAGAAGCGAGAACTCTTGATCGAGGTYGATCGACGAGCGGTCGAGCAACTGCAGAAAGCGTTGATGAACGGCGTCGATCTGCTCATAGCGCTCGAGCAGGCGAACACCTCGCTGCGTGAGCCGGGTCGAGCCGCCGCCTCGCCCGCCGACCGAGCGTTCGATCAGCGGCTCGCCGGCCACCTGGTTCATGCGGTCGATCGCGTCCCAGGCGCCCTTGTAGCTCAGGCCAAAGGCCTTGGCCGCCTGGGTGATGGAACCTTGCTCGGCGACCGCCTTGAGCAAGCCCATGCGGTCGCTGCCGCCCAGCTCCTTGTCGCCGACGGTCAGCCAGAGCTCGCCGCTCAAACCGAGCCGCTCAGCGGCTTTTCGTCGTCGAGTGGCCATCGACTCTCCTCAGGATGTGCTCGGCCGGCGTATCCATGCCCTCAAACATCGGTCACCTCCAGTATCTGGTTAGGCTCGACCACGCGGCCCGCGCTCATGTGCACGACTTCGTCGGCCAGGGCTTGCAGGTCGTCGTCGTCGTGGGTGATCAGCAAGGTGGGGATCTTCAACGAGGCCTGCAACTCTTTCAGCTCATCGCGCAGCCGGCGCCGAAGCGCCTTGTCGAGCGCTGCGAACGGCTCGTCCAGCAGCAGTGCGGCCGGTTCATGCACCAGCGCGCGAGCCAGAGCCACCCGCTGACGCTGGCCGCCGGAGATCTGGTGCGGGTACAAGCCGGCAACCGGTTGCAGATGGAAGGCATCGATCCAGCGTTGCGCTGCCGGTGGGGCGTCGCCGCGCAGCGCCGGGTTGCGCCAGCCGCTTTGCAGCGCGAAGCCGATGTTCTGTTGCACCGTCAGGTGGGGGAACAGCGCATAGTCTTGGAACACATAGCCCAGTTGGCGTTGCCGGGCCGGCAGGTTGACGCGTGCGTTGCTGTCGAAGAGCACCTGCCCCGCCACCCGGATGTGACCGCGGTCTGGCCGCGAGATGCCGGCCAGCATCTTGATGACCTGGGTCTTGCCGGCGCCCGAGGGGCCGAACAGCGCGAGCCTTGGCGCCGTGCTGGTGAAGGCCACGTCGAGTTCGAAGCGTGAGCCTTCGTGGCGCAGGTGCTTGGTGAGTGCAACGTCCCAGTCCATCCTCGGCGCCTTCGTCAAAGTCGCGGCGCGACGCGGCCGGGCACCAGCTTGCCCGCGGCCAGCAGCACGGCAATGCAGGTCAGCGAGGTCACGGCGACCAGGAAGTTCGCCATGTCGTCCTGCCCGGCCTGCACTGCCTCGTAGACGGCGATCGACAGGGTCTGCGTTTTGCCGGGGATGCTGCCGGCCACCATCAGCGTGGCGCCGAACTCGCCCAGTGCGCGCGCGAACGACAGCAGCAGGCCGGACAAGATGCCACGCCAGGCCAGCGGCAACGACACCCGGAAGAACACTGCCGTCTCGCCGATGCCCAACGTGCGAGCGGCCTCTTCCAACTGCGGCTCGACCGTCTCGAAAGCCGCACGCGCGGCCTTGAAGACCAAAGGGAATGCGACCACCGTGGCAGCGATCACCGCGGCTTGCCAGGTGAAGATCAGCCGGATGCCAAAGTGCTCAAGCAGCCATGCGCCGATCGGCCCGCGGCTGCCGATCAGCACCAGCAGGTAGTAGCCCAGCACGGTGGGTGGCATCACCATCGGCAGCGTCAGCAGCGCATCCAGCAGGTCGCGCCCCGGGAAGCGCCAGCGTGCCATCGCATAGCCCACGCCGACGCCGAACAGCAGGTTCAGCGCCGTGGCGCAGCCGGCCACTTTCAGCGTCAACGCCAGCGCGATCCACGCACCTTCCATGCCGGTCAATCAGGGCTTGCCGAAGCCGTGCTTGGCCAACACGGCCTGGGCCGGCGCCGACACCAGGTAGTCAACGAACTTCTGGGCCAGTGCAGTGTTGGGGCCGCCGACGATCGGGGCGACCGGGTAGCGCACCGGCGCGGTCGTCGGCACGGTCAAGGCCACCTTCACCTTGTCAGGCATCAGCGCTGCGTCGGTGGCGTAGACGAAGCCTGCGTCGACCTCGGCGCGCGCCACGTAGTCCAGCGCCTGGCGGACGTTTTGCGCACCGATCATCTTCGGCTCGATCGCTGCCCACAGCCCGGCCGCTTGCAGCACGGACTGCGTGTAGCGGCCGACCGGCACGCTGGCCGGCAGGCCGATGGCGATGCGCGGGTAGGCCGGCTGCGTCAGGTCGTTGATGGCCTTGGGCGTGGCGCCGGCGGCTGCGCTGGTCGGCACGATCACGACCAGCGTGTTCGACACGAAATTGCGCCGCCGGGCGGCCTCGACCAGCTTCTGCGTCTGGGCCTGCTCCATCGTCTCTTGGTCGGCACTGGCGAACACGTCCACCGGTGCGCCCTTGGCGATCTGTTGCAGCAGCGCGCCCGACGCGGCGAAGTTGAACTGAACCTTGGTGCCAGGGTTTGCCGCTTCGAAGCCAGGTGCCAAGTCACGGAACGCATTGGTCAGGCTGGCGGCGGCCGAAACCGTCAGATCAGCCGCGCAAGCCGGCACACAGAGGACCAGCGCGCCCACGGCGCCAGCGGCACCCAGAAGACGAGGGAGGTGGCGAACGAGTGGTTGCAGCATGGTCTTGGCGCCGCCGTATCGGTGGGCGAAGCGTGGCCGGAATATACCGAAGTATATGCAGCGTCCGAGACGCAGGCTTTCGGCCAAGCCATACGTCTAGAAGGTCCGATCGTAGGGTCAGGCCAGATGCGCCGTATCTCGCGCAATATCGCGCCTTGCTGAGCGGCTCACAGGCCGCTCAGCCGAGCTGGCTTCAGTTGTCGTCGGGTTCGGACGACGCCCACAGCTGCACCAGTGTCAGCCCGACCGCCAGCATCGGCGGGCCGATGAAGACGCCGATGAAGCCGAAGGCGACGATGCCGCCGAACACGCCGAGCAGGATCAGCAGCAGCGGCAGGCTGCTGGCGCGGCTGATCAGGTAGGGCTTGATGAAGTTGTCGATCGAGCTGACGGCGAGCAGCCCCCACGCGATCATGAAGATGCCCCAGCCCACCGAGCCTTGCGCGAAGAGCCAGATCGCGGCGCCGCCCCAGACCAGCGGCGGGCCGACCGGCACCATCGACAACAAGAAAGTGGCCGCGGCCAAGGCCATCGCACCAGGCACGCCGGCGACCAGGAAGCCGATCAGCGCCACCATGGCCTGTGCCAGCGCAGTGCCGAAGATGCCGTGCACCACGCCGATCACCGTGCCGTTGATCGTTGACAGCAGCGAATCACCCAGCCGGCCGGCGAGCTTGGCGAGGATGGCGCGGGCGGCTTGCACCAGCTGCTCACCATCGCGGTAGAAGAAGAACGCGATGAAGGTCGCGAAGGTCAGCTGCACCAGGCTGCTGCCGATGGCCTTGCCGGCACCCAGCAGCACGATGCGCGCCGGCTCGAACAGGCTCTTCAGCAGCGCATTCAACTCTTCGCGACTGGCGGCGATGCGTTGCCAGTAGTCGGTGAGGGCGGTGCCGACCATGGGCACGTCGCGCAGCCAGTCCGGCGGTTGCAATGGACCGTGGTCGATCAGGTTGCGCGCGCCGTCGATCAGCGCGGCCACATCGTCGGCCAGGCTGAGCGCGAGCAGCGTCGACGGGCCGATCACCAGCACGACGAGCAGCAGCGTCATCAGCAGCGAAGCCCAGATGGCACGGCCACCGAGCGCGTCGCGCAGGCGGCGATACAGCGGCCAGCTGGCGGTGCAGACGACAGCAGCGAACAGCAGCGCCGGGATGAATGGATGCAGGACCTGGTAGCAGCCGACGACGACCACGACCACCGCCCCGAGCCGGGCGTAGTGCTGAAGACTGTGGTTCACGTGGCCGCCTGTCCTTCCCAGTACTTTCGTGCCGGCGACTATGCCACCTTGGCAGGGAGCTGGCAGCCAGCGCGCGCCGATGAGCCGAAGGGGGCTGATAGACTCCGCCCCACAGCGCCGATTTGTTCCAGATTGCGGGCGCTCTATCAAATGCAGCTAAACAGGGCTCCGACTTGAACCCGGTGTCCGCGTCTTCGCTGCGGTACCGGGTTTTTTCGTTGGAGGTCAGGTTTCATGAGGTCGGTCGGCTTGGTTGCCCCGCAAAGCATGCATTTCGCCGAGCCCTTGCCGCTGCGCAGCGGTGCGAGCCTGGCGGACTACACCCTGGTCTACGAGACCTACGGCACGCTGAACGCCGATGCCAGCAACGCGGTGCTGGTGTGCCACGCGCTGAATGCGTCGCACCATGTGGCCGGCGAGCATGCCGACCAGCCGAACAGCACCGGCTGGTGGGACAACCTGGTCGGCCCCGGCAAGCCGCTGGACACCGAGCGCTTCTTCGTCATCGGCGTCAACAACCCGGGCTCGTGCTTCGGCTCGACCGGGCCGATGCATCTGAACCCGGCGACCGGCCGGCCCTATGGCGCCGACTTCCCGGTTGTAACGGTGGAAGACTGGGTCGACGCGCAAGCACGGCTGGTCTCCCGTCTGGGCATCCAGCAGCTCGCGGCAGTGGTCGGCGGCAGCCTCGGTGGCATGCAGGCGCTGGGCTGGACGCTGCGCCACACCGACCGCGTGCGCCACTGCGTGGCCGTGGCCACGGCGCCGAATCTGTCAGCGCAGAACATCGCCTTCAACGAGGTGGCGCGGCGCGCGATCGTGACCGACCCCGATTTCCACGGCGGCCACTTCTACGCCCACGGCGTGATCCCGAAACGCGGCCTGCGCGTGGCGCGCATGATCGGCCACATCACCTACCTCAGCGACGATTCGATGGAGGCCAAGTTCGGCCGTGAGCTGCGCGAGGCCGAGTTGGGCTACAGCACGCAGGACATCGAGTTCCAGATCGAAAGCTACCTGCGCCACCAGGGCGACAAGTTCAGCGAGTACTTCGACGCCAACACCTACCTGCTGATCACCCGGGCGCTGGACTACTTCGACCCGGCCCGTGCGCATGGCGATGATCTGACGGCGGCGTTCAAGGTCGCGCGCGACAAGAAGTTTCTCGTCGTCAGCTTCACCACCGACTGGCGCTTCTCGCCCGCGCGTTCACGCGAGATTGTCAAGGCGCTGGTCGACAACAAGGTCGAGGTCAGCTACGCCGAGATCGACGCGCCGCACGGCCACGACGCCTTCCTGCTCGAAGACCCGCGTTACCACGGTGTGATGCGGGCCTACTTCGATCGCATTGCGGCTGAGCCGCCTGTGGCCGGCGCCGTAGTCAAGGGGTTTGCACAATGAGTGAGCGCAAGGACCTGGAGGTCATCGCCCAGCTTGTGCCGCAAGGTTCACGCGTGCTTGACCTCGGTTGCGGCACCGGCGAGCTGCTGGCCTACCTGCGCGAGACGCGCGGCTGCTCGGGCTACGGCGTCGAGCTGGACGATGCCAACGTGCTGGCCTGTGCGCGACGGGGCGTCAACGTGATCCAGCTCAACCTCGAAGAGGGGCTGCAGCTGTTCGATGACCGCAGCTTCGACGTCGTGCTGCAGCTCGAAACCCTGCAGCACCTGCGCAATGCCGAAAACATGCTGCGCGAGACTGCACGCGTGGGCCGCATCGGCATCGTCAGCTTTCCGAACTTCGCGCACTGGGTCAACCGCATGGCGATCCTGCGTGGCCGCATGCCGGTGACGCGGGCGCTGCCCTACGAGTGGTACGACACGCCCAACATCCGCGTCGGTACCTACAAGGACTTCGAGGTACTGGCACGCAAGAACGGGCTGGAGGTGATCGACAGCTTCGGCCTCCAAAGCGGGGAGGTGATCCGCCGCTGGCCGAACCTGCGGGCAAGCGTCGCAGTGTTCAAGTTCGAACGAATCTGAGGCGGCACCCGCTGCCCGTGAGGGCGGCCGCGGCTTCAGCCAACCACCTTGCCGCGCCCGGTGCGTTTGGCGTCGTACAAGGCCTGGTCGGCCCGGGCCAGCAG
>NZ_JBFUGE010000196.1:0-10866 GCF_056403075.1 Ideonella sp. P3_A4
TCTGGGCCCAGTCCAGCATCGCGGTGACCAGCGCACCCGACTGGGAGACGAAAGCCAACTCGCCCGGTGCCGCGCCGATGTGGGCGAAGCTGGCGTTCAGCCCGACATGCGGGCTCAGCAGCCCGATGCAGTTGGGGCCCAGCAGCCGCAACAGGTGCGGCCGGGCCGCGTCCAGCGTCGCCTGTTTCTGCTCCGCACTCAGCCCCGCTGTGACGATGATGGCTGCGCGCGTGCCCATGGCACCCAGTTCGGCGATCAGCTTCGGCACGGTCGCGGGCGGTGTGCACAGCACGGCCAGCTCCGGCGCCTCGGGCAGATCGGCGGTGCGGGCGAACACCGGCACATCGTCGAGCACGGTGCGCTTGGGGTTCACCGGGTAGAGCGCGCCGCGGAAGCTGGCCTTCAGGTTGCGCCAGACGGTGGCGCCCACGCTGCCGGCGCGATCGGAAGCACCGAACACCGCCACCGACTTCGGGTTCAGCAAGTGGTCGAGATGGCGAATCGTCAAAGCAGTCTCCCGGCGTGGAACGCCATGATGGCCAAGGCCCTGCACGCGGACTTGATCAGGGTCAAGCCCGGCCGGCGCGCRGCTGGCAGGCTACGCTGGTTGGCATCGAAAGACACAGCATGCAGCTCGAATTTCTGGGGGCCACCGGCACCGTCACCGGCTCGAAGTACCTGGTGACCCATGGCGATCGGCAACTGCTGGTCGACTGCGGGCTGTTTCAGGGCCTGAAGCAGCTGCGCCTGCGCAACTGGGCCGACGTGCCCTTCCATGCGTCCAAGATCGACGCCGTGGTGCTCACTCATGCGCACATCGACCACAGCGGCTTCATCCCACGGCTGGTGAAGCTGGGTTTTCGCGGCCCGGTCTATTGCACGCCGGCCACACATGCCTTGTGTGAACTGCTGCTGCCCGATTCCGGCCGCCTGCAGGAAGAAGAGGCAGAGTTCGCCAACCGCCACGGCCACTCGAAGCATTCGCCGGCGCTGCCGCTGTACACGGAAGAAGAGGCGCGCACCGCGCTGCGCCGCTTCAAGCCCATCGCGTTCGACGAAGACTTTGCACCTTGGACGGGCTGGTCGCTGCGGATGCGACCGGCCGGCCACATCCTCGGTGCCGCGAGTGTTCGCGTCAGCGCCGAGGGCCGCAGCATCCTGTTCTCGGGCGACCTGGGCCGCAGTGACGACCTTTTGATGAAGTCGCCCGCCCCACCCGACGACGCCGACGTGCTGGTGATCGAATCGACCTACGGCGACCGCGCACATCGCGAGGGCGACGTGCTGGCTGAGCTGGCTGCTGTGGTGAACCGCACTGCCGCGCGCGGTGGCGTGGTCGTGATCCCGGCCTTTGCAGTGGGCCGCGCGCAGACGCTGCTGCTGTGCATCGACCATCTCAAGCAGGCCCGGCGCATCCCGGACATGCCGGTCTACCTGAACAGCCCGATGGCCGCCGATGCCACGCGCATCTACAGCCACTGCGCGGGCGAGCACCGGTTGACGCCGGCGCAGTGCGACGCGCTGGGCCGCGTGGCCAAGATCGTCAACACGGTCGAAGAGTCCAAGCAGCTGAATCAGCTGACCTGGCCGTCGATCATCGTCTCGGCCAGCGGCATGGCCACCGGCGGGCGGGTGCTGCACCACCTGAAGGCCTATGCGCCCGACCCGCGCAACACCATCCTGTTTGCCGGCTACCAGGCGGCCGGCACGCGCGGCGCTTCACTGGTCGGTGGCGCCACCTCGGTGAAGATCTTTGGCGAATACGTGCCGGTGCGCGCCGAAGTGGTCAACCTGGACATGTTGTCAGCCCATGCCGACAAGGAGCAGCTGCTGGCTTGGGCGGGCGCGATGACGCACGCGCCGAAGCGGGTCTTCATCACCCACGGCGAACCGGTGGCGGCCGACGCGCTGCGTCTGGCGCTTCAAGAGCGGCACGGCTGGCTCTGCGAGGTGCCGGAGTACCGGCAGGCGGTGGAGCTGTAGCCCCTAGCGATCGCTGCGTGGCCAGCTCTGCGCCAAGGTCCGGCCCTCGGCCGAGAGGTACGGCGCGAGCTGCTTCCAGGCGATCGTCACCTCGTCGTTGCAAGCACGCATCGCGTGGAAGAAATCCGTGGGAAACACCAGGCCCTGGGCGATCGGATACGGCGCTTGCACGCTCATCTGGTCGAGCACGTCTTTGCAATCGTCGCCTTCCGCGTTGCGCGGATGCTGCTTCGCGATCAGACGGAACAGGCCCGATGTGATGGGCCTGCCCAGCGTGCCGGCGTGGGCAACGAGTGATTTCTGTCCGCCCTGCACCCAGTCCCAGGTATCCACAAGCCTGCCGCGTTCCAATGACCACGTGACATACGACAGCGACGACGACCCGTGCGCACCGCCGCAAAAGATCTCCGGCGTCATGTCTTTCAGCACCAGAAGCTGCGGAGTCCAGACCACCGGCTCGAGCGAGCTGCCGATAGGCTCGCCGCCGCCGTAACCTCGGCCCGAGTTGCAGTCGAACGCGATCGCTGATTGGTCGCGGAGCCACTCGAGCGCATAACGGTTGAACTCGCCGGCATGCGGCACGCTGGAGGGCACGTCCATCGAGGTGGCCTCTTCGCTGGAGATCTCGCGATAGGCATGTCCTTCGAACTGGGCCGGCTGGTATTTCAGCTGAATGGCGCCGCGAATCGGTTCGTAGTAGGCCTGCTCGCAGCCACCGCCATGTGTTGGCGCCAGAGATGCCGCGCCGGTCACCTTGCGCAGTGAGATCGCGGCTTTCTTGCCGCCGCCAGGGGCCGTCCAAGTGCCGGACACCTCGGTGGCCGATTTCGCCTCGAGCTGCCAATGGCCGCTCGATTTGTCGTCGCTGCCGGTGGTCTGTACCCGCTCGTCGAGCTCGAACCGGCCGCTGCGCCAGGCCTTGGCGATGGCTTCGGCGCTTTGGCTGTCATTGCTGTCATCGCCCGACGGCCACAGGTGAATGCCTCGCTTGTAGCGCAGGTAGTAGTACCCGGATTCGCCGGCTTCAGCGAAACACGCCATCACCGCAGCTTGGCCGATGGTGCCCTTCCAGGCCCCGGTGGGGACCGGCGCTTCGGCCCGCACCGAGACGGGAGTCAAGGCAGCAAGACATGCCAGCAGGGTTGCCAGGCCAGGAAAGGTTCTTTCGATCACAGCCATCACTCCAGCCACCCTTGGCCGTCACATTCGCCACCGAACGGCGGCGGAACATAGATCGCGGCGACGCCGGCAATTTCGCCCGGACCGGCTTCACGGCCCAGGTACAGCTTGGCCTCGCCGACATCATCGGCAAAGTCGATCAGGTAGTCGGGCTTGCCATCGTGGTCGATGTCGCCAGCCCACACCAGGTACTCGGTGGACACCATGTGCGAGCAACTGCCAAGCTCGTCCAGCAACTGGCGCTTACCCGGCATCCGCAGCTGCAACAGGAACTTGCCGCCTGGGCGGTCGAGCAGCGGCACCAGCGTGGCCTGCTCGCCGCCGGGCAGGTCGACCGCCAGCTCCAGCGTGCCTTCGGTGGCTGGCCGCTTCTTCTTGAAGGTGTTGGCCGCATACGTGGTGACCGGCCCGGCAGCCAGCCACGAGATGGCAGGGTTGAGCTTGAACCACGCCACGACGGTGCCCGCGCCCGGCGCCTGCCGACGCAACGTCAGCTTCTGGCCGCTGGTCGGCTGGTCGTCGTAGTGGCCTTGCCATTTTTCACGGCGTACGGCGAGCTTGGCAGGCTCGAAGCGGCAATCGGCCTTGCCGCACACCAGCGCCAACCAGTCGTTGCCGGCCCGGTAGCGGTCGCCGGGCTGCCACTGGTCTTCGCCGAGCAGGAACTCGATCGTGCTGCTCAGCGGCGACTTGTTGTCTTCGGCGGCAACGGCCACCGCGTGGGCACCAACCAGCAGGGCCCACCACCACGCATGACGAATACGCATCACAGCCCCTCCACCGGCGTCAGCACGGTCTTGCTCTTGCCGTCCGCACCCGCCAGCGTGCGGCGCAGGATCCGCCCCTGGTGCTTGCGCCAGTTGTCGTTCTTCTCGGCCTGCCACAGCAGCTCCCACTGACCGGTCGCCGAGTTGAGCCACTCGACACCGCTGGGCCCGCCACCGGTGCCGAGGCCTTCCAGCTCGCCGCTGGCAAACAGCTCGTCGTCGACCTGGAACAGGCTGTACTTGTCGTCCACCTGCAGGCGCGAGCCCTTGCGCGCCAGCTGCGTCCAAGCGGTGCCTGCGGGGTTGGAGACCTCCAGCACGAACCGGATAGGGGCTTCGGCGGTGGTCCTCGGTACTTCGCCGGCCTTGATCACGCGCCCGTCGCCGAGCACGGTGGCGCGGCCACCTGCCGCCCCTGCCGGGGCTGAATTGGCCCAGCGCCGAGTGGCCGGATCGAAAGTTTCGTAGCGGCGCCATGGCAGGAACTCACCGATGCCGACGTACTCGTCGGGCTGCCCCGGTTTCAGCGCGCGTTCGGAGTAAAGCGCTATGCGCTCGGAGCGCACCTTCCCGCCCGCGACCACCACGTGGCCATCGTTCAGTTCCCGCACGCGCATCTCCGCGTGTTCGTCGGGGCTGTTGTGACGCTCGCGGTTCAGCGAGGGCCAGGGCGTGCTTTCCAGCGTCGGCTTGCCGCTGCGCGATACCAAGCGAAGTTGCTGCAGGCTGCCGTTGGGGTCGATGGCGAGCAGGCTGCCGTCCTTGAGCTGGCTCACCGCCATGTCGGGTGCGAGGCTGGCGCCGCCCACCTCTTGCCACTGCCACGGCACAGTGGCCGTCGGTGGCAACCATTCGGCCGTCAGCGGCTTCGGGTCTCTTTCGCCGCCGTAGGGGCTGTCCGGCCCGCTGCCCCCGATCACCAGAACGCCGCCCGCGACCCTGAAGGCGCGGGCGTTCTGGCGAGCGGTTCGCAGCGATGGCCAGGTGGTGACGCGGCCGTCGCGATCGATCGCCTCCACGGCGCTGCTGATGACAAAGCTGTTCATCCCGGCATGCCGCGAGCCGCCGATCACCAACGCTGGCGCAGCACCGGCCGCGGGCAGGAAGGCCGCACCGTGTCTGTAGGTGACCAACGCACTGTCGGATGGCGGCTCAGGCAACGGCGTGGCGATGCTGGGCGGCCGCAGCAGGCTCAGGCTCGCGTAGTTCTGCTCGCAGGACTTGCTCGAGTAGTGCCCCTCGGAACGGTTGCGAAGCCACGCGTAGGYGTTGCCCGCCACGACGAAGGGGAAGAAGCCGCAGCCGCCCTCTTCGCTGCCTTCGGTCCATTCGCCCACGGTCCGCCAGGTCCAATTGCTGGTGTCCAACGAGTGCACGGCGCCGACAGTCCCCTGCCCGACCAGCAGGGTCTTGCCCCAAGGGGCATCCCACCAGAAATGCTTGTGCCGGGCGGCGCCGGTGGGCATCGGCGGCAGGGCCTCGAACTTGTCGGTCGCCGGGTTCCAGCGTTCGGCCGTTCGGGACGCACCGCTGCCCCACTCTGCCACCTTGGTCCAGCCCCCGGTGACGAGCACACTGCCGTCAGGCAATGCGCTGGCGGCCAGTTCGGAGCGGGCCTCGAGCATCGACGGCCCATCGCGCCACGCTTTGGTCTTCAGGTCGAGGATGTGCGTTTCCGCCCGGCAAGGCGAGCAGCCGCGGTAGTCGCCGTTGGAGCCGCCCAGGATCATCAGCTGGTTCTGACCCGCCACGGCGGCGGCGAAGTCACCGCGGTAGGGAATGGCGAGCACCGGCATCGCGGTCAGCGTCAAGCGGCCCTTCACGCGCTCGATGGTGTAGACCTTGATATGACGCTTTTCCACATCGCGGGTCACCAGCGCGGCCGAATCGTCGCCGAGCTTGAGCAACGCATACAGCAAAGGGTCGAAGGCTTCGTCGGTCTCAAGCTTCAGCGCCGGGCTGCCATCGAGCGGCAGGTGCAAGAAGCGCCAGCGTTCCGCGCCGTCCTGGCAGCCGATTTTCGTCAGTGCAAGCAGCCCGGTAGGCAGCGGCAGCTGCGAGAAGACAAAGCCGCTCAACCGAGGCTCCAGCGGCGTTCGCTTGGTGCCCCCGGTGGAAGGGTTCCAGCGGTCCGTCGTCAGCTCCCACGCCCAACAGCCCTGGCGCAGCCCCTTGGGCGCAGGCTCGACGGGGCGCTGCCCCAACCAGCTCAACTCGCCGTTCGGCGTCGCCGTGACCTGCTGGTTGTCAGGCAGCGGCAGCTCGGCGTAGGTGGGAACCGGTGGGATCGTGACAGCCGCTGCGGCGGCCGTGCCCCACATCGCAAGCCCGGCGATGGCGGCGTGCAGGCAGCGACGAATCAGGATCGGAACAGGAGCAAAGAAGAATCGGCTGCAATGCATGGATTGGCTGGACGCTGCCTCGAAGCCGGGCAACCCCTGGTGTGCGTGACACTCGATCGTAGCCGCACGCTGGCCAACCCATGGCGCTGATCCTCGATCAAGGCACCAGCAGAACAGGCCGGCGCAGGCGCGCCAGCACCCCCGTGGCGACGGAGCCGAGCACGACGTTGGCCAGCGCCGTGTGGCCGTGCGTGCCCATCACGACGAGGTCAAAGTCACCCTCCTGGGCGGCTTGAGCGACCGCCTGCCCGGCATGCCCGATCGCATGCCGGGCTTCCAGCTCCCAATGGTTCTGGGCGGCGAACTTGCGCACCGGCTCCAGCACCGTGTCTGCCTCGCTCTCGTACCAGCCGTCTATAGAGGACTGGGGAAGGTAGGCCGCAGCGTGGCTGGTGATGGCCGGCACGACCGTCAATGCGGTGTAGGTGTGCCGTGGGCCGAGCAGTTCATCGTGGGCGGCGATGTACGCGAGCATGCGCTGGGTCGTGGCACTGCCGTCGACGGCGAGAAGAATCTTCATGGGGGCTCCAACCATTGAGGGTGTCGTGAATGCCCCATCGTCGTCGCAGTCGGTCTGTCGGCGCTTGAGCGATGTCAAACCGGGTTGCGCCGCGCCGTCTATGGGCATCGCAAAGACGATATCGTGGTCGGCATGAACGGGCAGACGACTACCGACCCATGAGCCTTGAACTGGCCCGCAGCTTTCTGGCCGCCCTGCTGATCGGGATCCTGGTCGGCATCGAGCGCGAAAAGAAAAGGCACGCCGAGCCTTCTCACACCATCGGCGGCATCCGCACGCACGCCCTGCTGGCGCTGGCCGGTGGGGCCGCGGCCTGGATGGCGCGCGAGTTGCAGTTCGGGTGGATCTTCGTTGTGGTGCTCGGTTCGGTGGGCGCGATGGCGGTCGCCAGCCTCGTTCGCCGCGGCCGCGACGGGCAAGACGAGGCGCCCGGCATCACCAGCGAGATTGCCGCGATGGCCGTCGTGCTGCTGGGGGCGATGGCGGTCGTCGGCAACCAGGCGCTGGCAGTCGCGCTGGGCGTCACGGTGTCGGCGGTGCTGGCGTACAAGCAGCCTCTGCACGCGTTGGTCGAGCGCGTCGGCATCGACGACATCCTGGCGGTGATCAAGTTGCTCATCGCCTCGGTCATCGTGCTGCCGCTGGTGCCCGACGAAGTGATCGACCCGTGGCACGCGATCAACCCCTACCAGCTGTGGCTGCTGGTGGTGCTGATCTCGGCGCTCTCGCTGGCCGGCTACGTTGGCATGCGTTGGCTCGGGCCCGCCCGCGGTACGGCGATCACCGGTCTGGCCGGCGGGCTGGTGTCGTCCACTGCCACCACCTTGAGCTTTGCACGCGACAGCCGCACGGCCGACCCCTTCGCCAGTGGCGATGCGATCAGCGCCGGCATCCTGCTGGCCTGGCTGGTGATGTTCCTGCGGGTGACGGTTATCGTCGCCATCGTCAACCGCCAGCTGCTCGGGGTCGTCTGGCTGCCGCTGTTGGTGATGGCCTTGGTCACCGGTGCGTTCGCGGCGCGGCACTACCTGGCCGGCGCAGCGGCCGCAACAGCAGCCACCGCCGAACATCCCATCGTCGTGAAGAACCCGTTCAGCCTCAGCGCCGCCATCCGCTTCGGGGCCTTGTTCGCGGTCGTGCTGGTCGTCGTGAAGCTGGCCCAGCAGCATCTCCCCAGCTCCGGTCTGTACGCCGTGTCCGCCCTGGCGGGCGCGGCGGATGTGGATGCGATCGTCCTCTCGCTGGCCAGCGACGGGCACAGCGCGCCGGGCATTGAGCAAGCCGCCTGGGCGTTGCTGCTGGCGCTCCTGGCCAACACGATCGTCAAGGTATCGACCGTCGTTTTGCTCGGGCGCRGCCCGATGCGCAGGAACGTGATGCTTGCCGCGGCCGCCATCTGCGCAGCGGGTGGTGTTGCTGCGGTGGCCTGGATCTGACGCCGCCGCCCAGCAAGCGGCTCAGGTGTTTCGCCTGAGTTTGAGCGACTCCGGAAATCGTCGGGCGTTCTTGGGCGTGGCGTCGTGGATCAGCTGAGTGACCCCGATCAAGTTCGTCCGATAGGCTTCGGCCACTCGGTCCAGCGGTTCGCGAAGAGACGACTGCGGCGCATAGCGATAGATCTGCCCTTCTCGAGCCAGCACCCCACCGTCGCACAAGGCCTGCAGCAGACGTTGGGCAGTGGTCTGTGAAAGGTACAGCGCGTCGGCGACTCCCTCTGCGGAGCGAGGGATGAGCGGCGCGGATTGGAAGAACAGTGCGGCCTCGAGGTACGGCACCGATGGAATCCGGGTCAGGATGAAGCGCTCGACGTCTTCGGCCAGCATGGAAACTTTGGGCACGATGTAGGTGTATTGAATTGCGAGCAAGACGGCGAGAGATCGATCGGCCTGCGATCAGAAGATCATCGGTGGCGCTGCATTGCACGCACGGCAAGCTCCACCCGACTGCCAGCGTGCAGCTTGTCCATGATGCGGCTGACATAGTTCTTCACGGTCCCTTCGGCCAGGAACACGGCTGCCGCAATCTGCTTGTTGCTCTTGCCCTGCGCGATCAGCTCGAGGATGCGAAGCTCCTTGTCGTTCAGAGGCTCCTCTGACGTGGGCCGCGGCGCACTGTCGGATCCCGTGCGCAGATCCGCAATCGGCCCGCGTCCGGCCATGGGGGCCACGGTGTCTGCTGGCGCTTCCCCGGCTGGGCTTGCGGTCGAGCCCGCGGAGAACACCCGAAACTGCTCCATCACCTTGCGAGCGATTGCAGGGGACAAGCGGGACTCGCCGCGATGCACAGACCAGATGGTCTCCAGCACCTCGGCTTCCGAGGCGTCTTTCAGCAAATAAGCGTGCGCCCCGGCGCGAATGGCCTCGAACACGAGTTCGTTGTCGTCGTAGGTGGTCAGCACCACGATGTGCGTCGCCGGCAATCGGGACGTGATTTCACGGGTGGCGACGACACCGCTGGCGCGCGGCATCTGAAGATCCATGACCACGACGTCGGGTTGGGTGGCGACGGCCAGTTCGATGGCCTCCAGACCATCCGCGGCTTGCCCGACCACCTCGATGCCGGCTTCCGAGGCCAGCATCATGGCCATGCCACGCCGTATCAGCGGCTGATCGTCGACGATGAGCAGCCGCAAGGCGTGCTGTGCGATGTCAGTTTCCACGGTTCACAGTCCGGGCGGGCGTTCCACGGGGGCGGCTGCGGCGTCGATCTTCGGTAGACCCAGCCGCAGCTGAATCTCGCCGAACAACGGCGAGGGCAAGCGCGCCGCGAAGAATCGCAGCATGCCGCCCACCGCCTGCGAAGCCTGCTCGGGCGAAAGACAAGCCGAGCGGCTCACGACTTGAACCAGCTCGTTGATCACATGGTCCTGCCTCAGCACGGGGGGCTGCGGCGACCGCGACGTGAAGGGTGCATTGAACGAGCTTAGCCGCCCCCGGATGCCGACGGGAGTGACATCGGGCACCGTATGGTCACGACTTGCAAGTGGCACTGGCCGGACGCTCATAAACTGGTCTGATGAGGGATCTTCTGCGGCAGTTCCATCCCCGTTGGCACATTGCCGCGGCGATCGGTTGGGCGGTGTTCATGGTGGTGACCTTGGCAGCCCTGGTGGCTGCCAACCTGGCCGCCTCCCAGGCCGACAGCCGGGCGCGCGAAGACGCGACAAGCCTGCTGGCCGAGTTCGCCACCCAGGTACGCGACGCGCTGTCGATGAACGTGAAAGCACGACGCTCCGTTCTCCAAGCAACGGCGGCCCAGATTGCCGCGACGGATGTTGATCACACCGACACGGTGCTGCGCACCTTCGAAACGATCCAAGCGCAGTTCCCCGAATTTGTCTGGCTCGGCGTGGCGGACGAGCATGGCGTCGTCGTCGCCGGAACCCAGGGGCGGCAGGTGGGCGAGAACGTGTCCTCGCTGCAGTGGTTTCAGCAGGGGCGCCAACAACCCTTCGTCGGTGATCTGCGCACGCCACAAGGTGCCAAGGGCGGCTCATTGGCAGCGAATGCTGGCTCTTCGGGGCTGATCGACATCGCCGTGCCTGTACGGCCAGCCGGCCATGGCGACCCGCGCGTCATCGGGGCCTCGGTCACTTGGGTGTGGGTAGAGCGGGAAATGGTCAAGATGCAGGAAGCGCTGAGCAAGCGCCACGAGGTGGAATTGATGCTGGTCGGGCGCGACGGGCTGATACTGGCCGGACCGGACGCTTGGCGAGGGCGCAACACCAACGCCTACGATCTGACGGAAAACGGCACCTACGTCGTCGGCGCGCGCACCCAACTGCGCCTGGCCGACGGCATGGGACTGGGGTGGACTGCGGTCGTTCGCCAGGATGCCGAGTTCGCTCTGGCCCCGGTTCGCAGCACCCGGCGAACGGTCTTCATGACGGTCTTTCTGGCAGGCCTGTTGTCGGCCGTCGCCGCAGCCATGGTGACCCGCGTACTGACCCATCGACTGTCGCTGCTGGCGGAAGAAGCGGAAGCCGTTCGCGTCGGGAGTCACCGGACCTTGACGC
>NZ_JBFUGE010000197.1:0-10834 GCF_056403075.1 Ideonella sp. P3_A4
CGTTAGACGTTCCTCACGACGGACCCCCTCTCCTCGCTGCCACCGTCGGTGACATGGCAGCGCGTTCGTTCTCCATCAAGGGTGCAATTGGCACGCCGTGGCCCGCCACGGTCGATGCGAAGCGGACGGTGGGGATGTGTTCAGGCGAGCGTCCAACGTGAGGCTGAACGCATCTTCACTGGCCGCCACGCCAACCTTCGCGCTGGCGCTGCTGCATTCACAGAACACCCCGGCGCATGGACCCGGCGGTGGACAGACACGTTGCTGCCTGCTCGCCGTGCGGTATCGTCGCCGCCGTGTCGCCATCCACTCCCTCTGCTGTCGCCCCGCGGCCCGCCCAACGCCATGGGCGGCTGGACGCGTTGCGCGGATTCGCCATCGTCTGGATGGCGGTCTTCCACTTCTGCTTCGACCTCAACTACTTCGGCTACTTCGAGCCGCACCAGCGCTTTCAGCACGACCCGTTCTGGACGTTGCAGCGCACCTGCATCGTCACGCTGTTCCTGCTGTGCGCCGGCATGGGGCAGGCGGTGGCGATCGAGGCGAAGCAGAGCTGGGTGCGCTTCTGGCGGCGCTGGGCGCAGGTGGCCGGCTGCGCGGCGCTGGTGTCGATCGGCTCGGCCCAGATGTTCCCGAACACCTGGATCAGCTTCGGCGTGTTGCACGGCATCGCGGCGATGCTGATCATCGTGCGCCTGGTGGCGCCGCGGCAGCTGGCGCAAGGGGCGCTGGGCTACGCCGTGCTGCTGGGCCTGGCGCTGGCGGCGCTGGTGCTGCCGCGCGTCTGGCATGACCCTCTGTTCGACAGCCGCTGGATCAACTGGGTTGGCCTGGTGACTCACCTGCCGCGCACCGAAGACTTTGTGCCAGTGCTGCCTTGGCTGGGTGTGGTGCTGGCAGGTGTGGTGTTAGGCAGTTGGCTGCTCAAGCACCGGCCAGCCTTGCTGGCGGGCAGCGTGCCCGCGGCACTGAGGCCGCTGGCGGTGTTGGGGACCTGGTCGCTGACCTTCTACATGCTGCACCAGCCGGTGTTGATCGGGGCGATCAGGGCCTGGCGCTGGGCCACTGGTGCCTAGGGCGACGCCGCTCAGRCGCAGCTCAACCTGAACACCGACACCGCCGAAGCGAGGCGGTCCGCCTGCTGATGCAGGCTTTCAGAGGCTGCCGCAGTCTGTTCCACCAAGGCGGCGTTTTGCTGCGTCGTGTTCTGCAGGTGGTTGACCGCCTGGTTGATCTGGCCGACGCCGTTGTTCTGCTCCAGGCTGGCGGTCGAGATCTGGGAGATCAGCTGCGTCACTTCGCGCACCTGGTTGACGACCTGGTCGATGGTCTGCCCGGCTTCGGTGGCCAGCCGATGGCCGGCTTGCACCTTGTCGCCGCTGGAGCTGATCAGGCCCTTGATCTCCTTGGCGGCCGCCGCGCTGCGCGTGGCGAGTGCACGCACCTCGGACGCCACCACCGCGAAGCCACGGCCTTGTTCGCCCGCCCGGGCGGCTTCGACCGCGGCGTTCAACGCGAGGATGTTGGTCTGGAAAGCGATGCCGTCGATCACACCGATGATGTTGGAGATCTGGACGCTGGATTCGCGGATCTGGTCCATCGTGGCGATCATGTTGCCCAGGGCCTGGCCACCGGTGGCGGCCACTTTCGAGGCGCCGTTGGCCAGGTCGTTGGCACGCACCGAATGGTCGGCGCTGGCGCGCACGGTGGCAGCCATCTCCTCCATCGATGAGGCGGTCTCTTCCAGGCTCGCGGCCTGTTGCTCGGTGCGTTGGCTCAGGTCGTTGTTGCCGCGGGCAATTTCGCTCGACGCGGTCGCGATCTCGTCGATGCCGCCGCGCATCTCACCAACCATGCGAGACAGCTGAGCCGTCATCTCGCCCAGCGCTTGCTGCAGCTTGCCGATCTCGTCGGCGCGGTCGCACTCGATTTTCGAGCTCAGGTCGCCGGTGGCCACCGCGTTGGCCTGGTCGACGCAGGCATTCAGCGGCACCAGGATGCTGCGGCGAGCCCACAGGTACATGCTCAGTGTCACCATCAGCAGGGTCAGCGTCACGATGGACATCATCCGGATGCCCCCTTCGCGACTGGCGACGAAACTCGTCATCGAGTCGCCGGCCAACTGGTTGCCGGCCTCGACGGTGCGGTCGACCCCGGCGCGGTGCTTCATGTACAGCGCGTTGGCCTGCTTCAGCCCCTCTTGGGCCCCGGCGGCATCGCCACCGGCCAGCTTGTCGAGCACCTCTTTCTTGGCCGCCGCGATGAAGGCTTGACCCGCGGCGTGCTGCTCGCCCAGCAGCAGCTTTTCCAGCCCGTACGGCGGATTGGCCGTCCAGTAGTCGACCCGGGCCTGGTATTCCTTGCTCAGGCGGTCGAATTCCGCTGCCGCCCGGTCGTGCGGCAGGGTTTGTTCCACGGCCTGCGACAGCACCAGCCGCATCTCGATCAGGTACATCGGCGGCGGCAGGATGTCGGCGACCACGTCCTTGGCCACCATGGCCTTTTGCGCGCTGTCGTCCAGCGCGTTGAAGCTGACCAGGGCTTGCCCTAGGACCGCCACGCTGGCCAAACCGCCCGCCAAGCCGATGGACATCAAGGCCAGGCGCAGGGATTTCATCAACTTCATGGCGGTATCTCCTGGATCGGCAAGCCGTCCGCGCCCAAACAACTTGCGCAGGCATCGCGGCATTGCTGGTCGGATATCGAGAAGCACCGGGGCAAACTTGAGGCGGGTCAAATTCCACATCACGAAAGTGTGCTCATCTGCATGGATGGAATCGGTACCGCGGCAAAAGGGGCGGAAGCGGCCCGGTGATGCGTTCGGGCATGATGCGCGCACCATGACCCAGCGAATCCTTTTCGGCTTCCATGCCGTGACCGTGCGCCTGAAGACGGCGCCTGCTTCCATCACCGAGATCCATGTCGACGCGACCCGGCGCGATGCCCGCATGCGCGGCTTCGTCGAGCGGGCCCGCGAGGCCGGCTCGCGCATCATCGACAGCGACGACGCCCGCTTGTCCAAGCTGGCCGGCAACCCGCGCCACCAAGGCGTCGTGGCCCGCGTCGAGCCGTTGCCGCCAATGCATTCGCTGGACGAGATCCTCGAAGGCGTCGAGGCGGCCAAGGAAGACCCGCCGTTGGTGCTGGTGCTCGATGGCGTGACCGATCCGCACAACCTGGGCGCCTGCCTGCGCGTGGCCGATGGCGCCGGCGCGCAAGCCGTGGTCGCGCCGAAGGACCACGCGGTGGGCCTGAACGCGACGGTGGCCAAGGTCGCCTCGGGCGCGGCCGAGACCGTGCCCTACCTGATGGTGACCAACCTGGCGCGCAGCCTGAACGAGATGAAGGAGCGCGGCATCCGCATCATCGGCACCAGCGACGACGCCACGCAGACGCTGTACGACGTCGACCTGAGCGGCCCGGTGGCGCTGGTGCTGGGCGCCGAAGGGGCCGGCATGCGGCAGCTGACGCGCAAGACCTGCGACGAGCTGGTCAACATCCCGATGGCGGGGGCGGTCGAAAGTTTGAACGTCTCGGTGGCCGCGGGTGTGTGCCTCTATGAAGCGCGCCGACAGCGGCGCACGACAGGCTGACGACCATGGACGACGCAGCGGGTGACCTGGCCAAGCTACGCGAGCGGCTGGCGCAAGCCCGCCACATCGCCGTGATGACCGGCGCCGGCATGTCGGCCGAGAGCAGCATCCCGACATTTCGCGATGCGCGCACCGGTTACTGGGCCCGCTTCGACCCGATGCAGTTGGCGAGCGACCAGGGCTTTCGCACCGATCCCGGCCGCGTCTGGCGCTGGTATGCCGAGCGCCGCCAGGGTGTGCGCGCGGCGCAGCCCAATGCCGGTCACGTGGCGCTGGGCGCGTTTGCGCAGCGCCACCCCGGCCGCCTGACGGTCATCACGCAAAACGTCGACGACTTGCACCAGCGCGCCGGCAACACCGACACGATCCGGCTGCATGGCGACATCCTGCTTGACCAGTGGCTGGAGGAATGCCCGCGCCGGGGTATCGGCAGGCCCTGTGACACCGCCTGGGCAGCGCCGGGCGAGCCGCCGATCTGCGGCGATTGTGGCAACCAGCTGCGGCCGGGCGTCGTATGGTTCGGCGAAAACCTGCCGCTCGAGGCCCTGAGCGCGGCCGAAGCGGCGGCCGACCAGTGCGAGGTGATGCTGGTCATCGGCACCTCGGGCGCCGTTTGGCCCGCCGCTGGCCTGGCGGCCCGCGCCCACGGCGCTGGCGCCTGGGTGGCCATCGTCAACCCCGAGGCCAGCGAGATCGACAGCGACGCGCAGCAACTGGTGCGCGGCACCGCGGCTGGCGTGCTGCCGGCGTTGTTCGACGGGTTGTGACGCGTTCGTGGGTCAGCAGACCCACTGCAGCACGCCGTCGCCCCGGGCTGCGGCATCACGGTAGAAGTCGGCCATCACCGTGAAGTTCTCGAGCACGTAGTCCAGCGCTTCTTCACCGTCGCGGACCCAGATCACTTCCGGGTAGATGCCCTTGTCCTGCATGTCCTGCGGGTCGAAGCGGGCGGTCAGCTCCTCTTGGGTCAGGCTGTCCAACGCCGCTGCCAGGCGGATGACCTGATCAGGCGTCAGGAAGCGCGCCGGCCCCATGCCGAGGTCGGGCCCGATGTCGGCCGCGCCGAGGATGGCCCACGAAAAAGGTTCGCGGCCTTCCCACGCCGTGCCGGTCAGCAGGTAATGGATGCCGTGCCACGCCTTGTCGGCGTCCGCCGTGTACGGCAGTTCGTCGCCATCGTCGTCAGGATGCAGATAGCCCTCGACCTCGTCCGGCGCATCAAGCAGCCGCGCGAGCGTGTCCGGCGTCACGGCCGCAAAACAGACCGCCATGCCCATGTTTTATTCCCTCCAGAGAGAAGGGAATTATCCAAGCCAGGGCACCCCGGTCATCTGCGGCGCGAGCACCGAACCGTCAACCATGTTCATCGGCGCTTCTGCACCGTGGCCGGCCGCCTGACGCGTCATCTCAGTGGCATGCCCTGGCGGGGCCGGCCAACTGCACTTGCGCTGCGGCTGCGCACTCTGTTCAATCGCTGTTGGCCTCATGGCCAACGTCTGCGTTCGCAGGCCGCCGGGAGGCCCGTAGTACTTCCAAAGCGAAGGAGACAGCATGGCCAATTCAACGGCGGGCTGGCAGCAAGCCCAATCTCAGGCGCTGCGTGCCGCGACCCAGTGGCGATGGATGGAGGAAGCGGCCACCGGTGGGGCATTCGCCTCGCTCGCAACGTGGCCGGACGCCTGGAGCCGGTTCGACGTGGCGGCCTCGCTGGCGTATCCGACCGACGTCATCGTCGGCACGAAGGGCGATGACAACCTGGTCGGCACCGACGACGCCGACCTGATCAATGGCCGGCAAGGCGCCGACACGATGGCCGGCGCAGGCGGCCACGACACCTATGTCGTTGACAACGTGGGTGATGTGGTCGAGGAGGCGGCAGGCGGCGGCATCGACACCGTGCTCTCGCGCGTCAGCTACAGCCTGGCGGCCAACGTCGAGAACCTGACGCTCACCGGCACTGCGGACCTGCGAGGCACCGGCAACGAACTCGACAACGTCATCATCGGCAACCAGGGTGGAAACCTGCTGCAGGGAGGCGACGGGCGGGACACGCTGTACGGAGGCCGCGGCAACGACAGCTTCGAAGGTGGCGCGGGCGCTGACCTGATGGTGGGCGGCGAGGGGGATGACACCTTCAATGTCGACGATCCCGGCGACGTCACGGTGGAGCTGCACGATGGTGGCAACGATACGGTGTACTCCACGGTCACCTGGACGCTGGCGCCGCACGTGGAGAACCTGACCCTGGGCTACGCATACACCGAAATCGACGGGTACGGCAATGCGCTGGACAACCTGATTCTCGGAGGCCCCACGGTCAATCTGATCGACGGCGGTGCCGGCAACGACACGATCAGCGGCGGCGGCGATGCGAGTCCCTATGTCACCGATACCCTGATCGGCGGCGAGGGCGACGACTCGCTGAGTGGCGGCGGCTTGTTCGGCAGCGATCTGGTCTACGGCGGGACCGGCAATGACACGCTGACGGGCTCGGGCGCCACTTTGTTCGGGGAAGACGGCAACGACTACCTGCAGGGCGGCCAGATGGATGGCCATCACGCGCCCGGTAACTTCGTGTCCGGCGGCGCAGGGCGGGACACCTTGCTGGGCGGCGGCGGCATGGATGGTGGCGACGGCGCCGACTGGCTCGAGTCGAACATCTTCTATTCCGCCGTGGGTGGTGCGGGTAACGACACGATCTCCGGCATCGGCGGCGGCGGGTACTACGATTTCGGCGTCGATGCCGGTTCGGGCGATGACGTGATCGACGTGACCTCGTTCAGCAAGCTGACGCTGCAAGCCGGCAGCGGGAACGACAAGATCGATTGCGATTTCTTGCGCGATGCGAGCTTCGATGCCGGCGCCGGTGATGACCTGGTGACGGTCACCGGCTTCGGTGGCACCCCCTTCACCGTGCAGGGCGGCGCGGGCGACGACACGATCCGGGCCCAGGGACTGCAGGGCCAGGTCGAAGGGGGCAGCGGTGACGATTGGATCCTCGTCGGGGCGAGAACGTCTCTCGTGGGCGACGGCCACGGCGGACTGGGCAACGACACACTGACGGGCGCCGGCGGACTGGACTACCTCGCCGGCGGGAAGGGCAGCGACACGTTCGTGCTGACGGCCCGGGAGGTGCTTTACGAGCGAATGGTCTTCGTCGACGACTTCACCAGTGGTGTCGACAAGCTGAACGTCAGCCAGGCCAGCCTGCCGGTGGGCAACGGCGACCAGCAGGTCGACGGGGCCACGACGATCAACGGGCCGGGCGGCTTCGACAGCAGCGCGGAGCTGGTCATCGTGGCGGCCGACATCTTCGGCGACCTGTCGCTCGACGCGGCGGCGGCCGCCATCGGCAGCGTCAACCAGGCCTACAGCGCAGGCCAGAGCGCGGTCTTCGCCGTCGACAACGGGCACGACTCGTGGCTGCTGTACTTCCAGTCCAGCGGCACCGATGCGGTGGTCAGCGCGGCCGAGTTGAGCATCGTCGGCCGGCTCGGTGGCGGCGCCGGCGTCCAGGTGGGGGATGTGGCCTGGGGGCCGTGAGCGCAGGGGCTACTTCTCGACCGCCGCGTAGACCATGTTCATCACCAGCGGGCGGTAGTGGTCGCGCTGCTTGACCGACTGGATCATCAGCACGGCCCACAGGTCGGTCTTGGGGTCGACCCAGAACAGCGTGCCGGCGGCGCCGCCCCAGTGGTAGGTGCCGGGCTCCGAAGGGCTGACCCCTTCGCCCGGCGCCAGCCGCACCGCAAAGCCCAGGCCGAAACCATAGCCCGGGCCGGGCAGGTACAGCGCCGTCTTCTTGATGTGCGGGCTGACATGGTCGCTGGCCATGAACGCGACCGTCTTCGGGCTCAGGATGCGCTTGCCGTCCAGCGTGCCGCCGTTGCGCAGCATCTGCACGAAGCGGGCGTAGTCCATCGCCGTGGACATCAGACCGCCGCCGCCCGATTCGCCCTTGCGCACGACGCGTGGGTCGGCCATGTCGGCGTTCAGGCCGATGTTGCGGTCGTGGTCGAAGGGCTCGGCGATGCGGCCCTGACTGCGCCGGTCGGTCACGTAGAACGAGGTGTCCTTCATGCCCAGCGGGTCGAACAGCCGGGCTTTCATGAAAGCACCCAGCGACTGGCCCGAGACCACCTCGATCACGCGGCCGAGGATGTCGGTCGAGTGGCCATAGTCCCAGGTCGAGCCGGGTTGCGCGGCCAGCGGCAAGGTGGCCAGGCGGTCGGCGAAGGCGGCGTTGTCAAGGTCTTCGAAGAGCTTGGCTTCGTCGTAGGCTGTTCGCACCAGCGAGTTGCCGAAGAAGCCGTAGGTCAGGCCCGAGGTGTGGCGCAGCAGGTCCTGCACGGTCATCCCGCGGCGCGCGGGCTCCAGCATCAGTGTCGGCTTGCCGTCCGGGCCGGGCTTCTCGACGCCGACCTGCACTTTGCCGAAGGCCGGGATGTACTTCTCGACCGGGTCATCGAGCTTGAGCTTGCCTTCCTCGACCAGCACCATCGCGGCGACGCTGGTGACGGGCTTRCTCATCGAATAGATGCGGAAGATCGAATCGCGCTCCATCTGCGCGCCGGGCACGGGGCCCAGGTCGCCGACCGCGTCGAACTGCACCACCTTGCCGTGGCGCGCGACCATCAGCACCGCGCCGGGGATCTTGCCGTCTCGCACACCGGCCATCAGCGTGGCGGTGACGTTTCGCAGCCGCTCGCTCGACATGCCTTCGGCCTCGGGCTTGCTGCGTGGCAGCTCGGCGGCCTGCGCTGCGGCGAGCAGCAAGCTGCTGGCCAGGCACAGCGCCGTGGCCAGGGTCTTCAATTGCCTCATCGGGTCTCCTGTGGGCGCCGCGCGCTTTTTGTTCGACGGCGCAGAGCATGGCACAGCCCGGCCAAGCCGGGTTACTAACGGGTTACCGAAGTGCTACAGGGCGGCCGGCGAGGGCCTCTCAACCGCCAGCCCGCGCGCCAGCCAGCAACGCCTTCAGTGCCCCAAGCAACACGCCCGTGGCTTCCTCGGGGGTGAGCAGCGCCGAGCTGACAAAGGCGCCGTTGACCAGCACCGCGAGCTGCGCGGCCAGTTGGTCGGGTTGGCGCACCTTCAGCCGCTTGGAGACGTCTTGCAGGCGGCTTCGCAGCGCCTGCATATGCCGCAGCGAGACCTGGCGGGCGGGATGGTCCTGTTCGGCGAACTCGGCGGCCACGTTGATCTGCGGGCAGCCGCGGTAGTTCGAGCGGGCCAGGCGCTCGCCGATCCAGCGCATGTGGGCGGCCAGTTCGCCGGCCGGGTCGTCGGCGTGTTGCTTGGCGACGCTGTCCCACAGCGCCCAGAACTCGACGTCTTCGCGCTCCAGGAAGGCGACGATGAGGTCGTCCTTGGTGGGGAAGTAGCGGTACAGGCTGGTCTTCGCCACCGCCGCCTCCTGCACGACCAGATCGACGCCGACGGCGCGCACGCCGCGTTGATAGAACAAGGCGGAAGCGGTGTCGAGGATGCGGCCGCGGACGTCGGCAGCCGGCTCGGCGGTTGCCTTCGCCGAGCGCTTGGACGCCGCGTTGGCACGACCGGCAGGTGAGGGCGCTTGCGGGGAACCCGGGGCAGATGAAGTACGCATGGTTGACATGATACAGACCTGTCTGTAGTATTTGAAGAACAGACAGGTCTGTATCGTCATTGAAAGGCACCCATGCAATCCGTTTCCCAAGTCATCGCCGTGTACGGCGCCACCGGCCACACCGGTCAATTTGTCGTCCAGGAAGCGCAGCGCCGAGGGCTGGCGGTGGTGGCAGTCGGGCGCAGCGCCGCGCGGCTCGACGAGTTGTTTCCCTCGGTCGCGGCCCGGCGCGTGGCCGTGCTCGACGACCCGCTCAGCCTCGAACAGGCCTTCGCCGGCTGCGCGGTGGTCATCAACTGTGCCGGTCCGTTTCTCGACACCGCAACGCCGGTGGCGCGGGCCGCGCTGCGAGCCGGCAGCCACTACATCGACGTGACGGCAGAGCAGGCCAGCGCGCAAGCCAGCTTTGACGACCTCGATGCACCGGCGCGTGCGGCCGGCCGCGTCGTGATCCCGGCGGCCGGTTTCTATGGTGGTCTGGCCGACCTGCTGGCCAGCGCCCTGGCCTCGGCTGGCGCCATCGACGAGATCACCGTCGCGGTGGCACTCGACCGCTGGTGGCCCACCACTGGTACGCGTGTGACCGGCGAGCGCAACAACGTGCCGCGCGTGGTGGTGAAGGGCGGCCGCTTCGCGCCCTTGACGCCGTCGGCCGAGGTGCCGGACTGGGCCTTCTCGGCGCCGCTGGGCCCTCAGCCGATGGTCGAACTGCCGTTCAGCGAGATCGTTACCTTGGCGCATCACCTGAAGGCCGGTGCGATCCGCTCGCTGATCAACCGCTCGGCGCTTGAAGACGTTCGCAATGCCAAGACGCCACCGCCCACGGCGGTGGACGACAGTGGGCGTTCGGCGCAGCGCTTCGAGCTGGGGGTGCAGCTCGTGCAAGACGGCGTGACCAAGACGGCCAGCGTGCGTGGGCAAGACATCTATGCCGTGACGGCGCCCATCGTGATCGAAGCCGCCCTGCGTTTGCTGACGCCTTCGTACCGGCACGGCGGCGCGCTGGCGTTGGCCGAGGCGGTCGACCCGGTTGAACTGCTGCGCGCGCTGCACGGCCCGGCGCTGGACGTGTCCGGAGATGCCTTGCGTGCTTCGATGTGAACCTGCTGACCGAGATGTCTTGGTCGGGCTCGAAATTGCGTCTGTACTGACAGTGGGCTTGGAAAGTTCGCTGAAGTCGCGTCGACGCAGACGCCCGTTTCAACATCAAAGGAAGGGACACATGAAAGCATTTGAGCAAACGTTGCGCAGTGATCGCGCACGCCTGCTTGGCCGAGTCGGTGGGGCGGCCGCCGCATGGCGCTTTGCCTGCATCGGCGCCGCGGTATCGATTCTGCACATGGCCGCCCAGGCGGCGAGCCAGCCGGCGCCGGCCGCTCCCGTCGTCGGCTACGAGATCCTCCACAAGGTGGATGCCGAGGACGGATTCCTGCCCGGCGGAACGCTGGCCGTGGGGGCGGGCGGCGTGCTGTATGGCACCACCGAGTTTGGCAGCACCTATTCGCATGGCGCCAGCTTCAGGATCACGACAAGCGACCGATTCAAGGTGCTGCAAGCCTTTGGCGCACCTGGGACGCCTCAGCTCAGCCCCGTCGGTGGCTTGACGCTGGCCGGCGACGGCAACTTCTACGGC
>NZ_JBFUGE010000198.1:0-10833 GCF_056403075.1 Ideonella sp. P3_A4
ATGTCGGTCACGCATGTCGGTCACGCCCATCACCTCGAACACCGCGCGCATCGGGCCGCCAGCGATGATGCCGGTACCAGCCGGGGCCGGTGCCATCAGCACCTTCGCAGCACCGTGCTCGCCTTCCACCTTGTGGAAGATCGTGCCGTTCTTCAGGGCGACCTTGACCATGCCGCGGCGAGCCGCTTCCATGGCCTTTTGCACCGACACCGGCACTTCCTTGGCCTTGCCCTTGCCCATGCCGATGCGACCATCGCCGTCACCGACCACGGTCAGCGCCGCGAAGCTCAGCGTACGACCACCCTTGACAACCTTGGTGACGCGGTTGACCGCGATCATCTTTTCCTTCAGGCCGTCGTCGTTGCCTTCGGTCTGCGCGCGGGGTTGAAACTTTGCCATGTTGCTATTCCTTCGCCGCTATCAGAACTGGAGACCGGCTTCACGCGCGGCTTCCGCCAGCGCCTTCACGCGGCCGTGGTAGGCGAAACCAGCGCGGTCGAAAGCGACCTTCTCGACGCCAGCAGCCTTGGCCTTCTCGGCGATGCGCTTGCCCACCAGGGCCGCTGCGGCGGCACTGCCACCGTTGCCGGCCAACTGGTCGCGCAAGTCCTTCTCGACCGTCGAGGCCGAGGCAACGACGCGCGTGCCGTCTTCCGACATCACGTTGGCGTAGATGTGCAGGTTCGAGCGGAAGACCGTCAGACGAGCGACGCCTTGCTTGGCAATGCGCTCGCGCGTTTGACGCGAGCGACGCAGACGCTGTTCTTTCTTGTTCAGCATGGTGTCGCTCCTTACTTCTTCTTGGTCTCTTTGAGGACCACGCGCTCATCGGAGTAGCGGATGCCCTTGCCCTTGTAGGGCTCAGGCGGCCGGATGGCGCGGACCTCGGCGGCGATCTGGCCCACGACCTGACGGTCGGCGCCCTTGATCACGATTTCGGTCGGGGTCGCCGTCGTCACGGTGATGCCGGCAGGCATGTCCTTGACGACCGGGTGCGAGAAACCAATCTGCAGATTCAGTTTCTGACCCTGGGCTTGGGCACGAAAGCCCACGCCGACCAGGTTCAACTTCTTCTCGAAGCCTTTGCTGACGCCGTTGACCATGTTGGCCACCAGCGCACGCATCGTGCCGCTCATGGCATTGGCTTCGGCGGAATCATTGGCCGGTGCAAATTGCAGCGAGCCAGCTTCGTTCTTGACAGTCACCAGCGCGTTCACAGAGCGCACCAGGGTGCCATTGGCGCCCTTCACGGTGATCTGGTCGGCGGCGACCTTCACGTCCACGCCTTGCGGGACGGTGATCGGCATTTTTCCAACGCGGGACATTGCTCGACTCCTTCCCTTAGGCCACGTAGCACAGCACTTCGCCACCGACACCGGCGGCTCGTGCTTTGCGGTCGGTCATCACGCCCTTGGGCGTGGTGACGATAGCAACACCCAGGCCATTCATGACCTGCGGGATCGCATCACGACCGCGGTAGATGCGCAGGCCAGGACGGCTGACGCGCTCGATGCGCTCGATGACGGGACGACCGGCGTAGTACTTCAGGCCGATCTCGAGTTCGTTCTTGCCGCTGTCACCCTTGATGGCGAAGGTATCGATATACCCCTCGTCCTTCAGCACCTGCGCGATCGCGACCTTGAGTTTGGACGCCGGCATGGTCACCGAGGTCTTCTCAACGGCTTGCGCGTTGCGGATGCGGGTCAGCATGTCGGCGATAGGATCACTCATGCTCATGGTGTTTTCTCCTTGTCGCCTCGATTACCAGCTGGCCTTGATCACGCCAGGAATGTCGCCCTTGAAGGCGAGCTCGCGGATCTTGTTACGGGCCAGACCGAACTTGCGGAACGTACCGCGGGGACGACCCGTCAACTCGCAACGGTTGCGCAAGCGGGTCGGGTTGGCGTTGCGCGGAAGCTTCTGCAGCTCGAGACGGGCAGCGTAGCGCTCGTCGTCGGACTTCTTGGCGTCGTCGATGATCGCCTTCAGTTCGGCGTACTTCTTTGCATACTTGGCGACCAGCTTTTCGCGCTTGTCTTCACGCTGCATGAGAGAGGTTTTTGCCATGTTGGGTAGCCTCAGTTCTTGAACGGGAAGCGGAACGCAGCGAGCAGTGCCTTGCACTCGTCGTCGGTCTTCGCGGTGGTCGTGAAGGAAATGTTCATGCCACGGATCGCGTCGATCTTGTCGTACTCGATTTCCGGGAAGATGATCTGTTCCTTGACGCCGATGTTGTAGTTGCCACGGCCGTCGAACGAGCGACCGGAGATACCACGGAAGTCACGCACTCGCGGCAGCGCCACGGTGACGAAACGGTCCAGGAATTCGAACATGCGGGCACCGCGCAGCGTGACCATGCAGCCGATCGGCACACCGTCTCGGATCTTGAACCCGGCGATCGCCTTCTTCGACTTGGTGACCACGGGCTTCTGGCCGGCGATCTTGGTCAGGTCGCCGACGGCGTGGTCCATGACCTTCTTGTCTGCCACCGCTTCGCTGACACCCATGTTCAGGGTGATCTTGGTCAGGCGCGGCACTTCCATCACCGACTGGTAGCCAAACTTGGCCATCATGTCGGGCACGACCTTCTCTTGATAGAAGGCATGCAGGCGCGCAACGATCGCGGCTTTTTGCTGTTGACTCATGCTCGCGCTCCTCAGGCCTTGATCTCTTCGCCGCTGGACTTGAAGACGCGAACGCCGTTGTCCTTGGTCTTGCGGGATTCTTGATCGGCCTTGCTCAGCAACTTGATACCGACGCGATCGGCTTTACCGGTCGCCGGGTTGAAGATGGCCACGTTGGACTGGTGGATCGGCATCGTCTTGTCGATCACGCCACCGGTCGTGCCCTTCAGCGGGTTCGGCTTGACGTGCTTCTTGACCATGTTGATGCCCTCGACCACCAGATGGTCCGCATCAACGCGCTCGATCACCGCACCGCGCTTGCCTTTGTCGCGGCCGGTCAACACCACGACCTGGTCGCCTTTGCGAATCTTGTTCATCGCGTTTCCTTTACTCGTGGCAAGTGCTTCAGAGCACTTCCGGCGCCAGCGACACGATCTTCATGAAGCGCTCGGAGCGCAGTTCGCGCGTCACGGGGCCGAAGATGCGGGTGCCGATCGGCTCCAGCTTGGCATTCAACAGCACGGCGGCGTTGCCGTCGAACTTGATCAGCGATCCGTCCTGGCGACGCACGCCCTTGGCGGTGCGCACGACCACGGCGCTGTAGACCTCGCCCTTCTTGACGCGGCCACGCGGTGCGGCTTCCTTGATCGACACCTTGATGATGTCGCCAATGCCTGCATACCGGCGCTTGGAACCACCCAGCACCTTGATGCACATGACGGACTTCGCGCCCGTGTTGTCAGCGACGTCAAGTCGCGATTGCATTTGGATCATTTGTGTCCCCAACTTGTCCCGTCGCGCCCGTCGGAGAGAAGGCGCATCGGTCAGTCTTGGGCCCGTCAGCCACCACCTCGAGTTGACCTCAGGCAGCGTCTGTTTGGGCGGATCCGGCACCCGACCCGCACGAACGTGCAAGCCGAATTCCGGCGAAGCTGTAGATTATGCTGGGTGCCGAAGCGTATGTCAAGCGCTTCGCTCGCCCATTCTTCAATATCGAGCCAACGCGCTCAGCGGGCAGCCTCGGCTTGGCGCAGCATCGTCGCCGCGTCACTGACCTCGAACTTCCCGGGCGCTTCGATGTTCAGTGTCTTGACGACGCCGTCGACGACCAGCATCGAGTAGCGCTGCGAGCGTTGGCCCATGCCACCAGCCGACAGGTCGAGCGTCAGGCCGGTGGCGCGGGTGAAGTCACCGCTGCCGTCGGCCATCATGCGCACCTTGCCGCCGGTCTTCTGATCACGACCCCAGGCCCCCATCACGAACGCGTCGTTGACCGACACGCACCAGATCTCGTCGACACCCGCAGCCTTCAGCGCATCGAATTGCGCCACGTAGCCTGGCACATGCTTGGCCGAACAGGTGGGGGTGAAGGCGCCAGGCAGTGCGAACAGCGCGATCGTCTTGCCGGCCGTCGCTTTTTCGATGTCGAAGGCATTCGGGCCGAGCGAGCAGCCATCGCCCTCGACTTCGATGAATTCCTTCAGGGTGCCGGCGGGCAGCTTGTCTCCAACCTTGATCATGGGTTCTCCTCGTGAGGACAGTGCGGAGCGCAACAAAAGCAAAACGGCCGGGCGCCAGTATTCCAGCGTTCCGGCCGTTCATCGCCGCGCGGGGCACAAGACCCCTTCACGGCGCGTGACTCGACAGTCTTAGACCAGACGGGCCTTTTCGACCAGACGGGTCACGACCCAGTTCTTGGTCTTGGACAGCGGGCGGGTCTCCGCGATCTCGACCATGTCGCCCGTGTGGTACTCACCCTTTTCGTCATGGGCGTGGTACTTGCGCGAGCGGGCCACGATCTTGCCGTAGAGCTCGTGCGCGGTACGGCGCTCGACCAGCACGGTGACCGTCTTGGAGCGCTTGTCGCTGACGACCTTGCCGACCAGGGTGCGGGTGTTCTTGGTCGTCGCTTCTTGAGCTTGCGTCATTTGGCGGCTTCCTTCTTCTTCTGGGCCAGGATGGTCTTGGCGCGGGCGATGTCGCGGCGAGTCTCGCCCAGCGTTGCCGTGTTCGACAGCTGCTGGGTGCCCTTTTGCATACGCAGGCCGAAGTGCGCCTTCAGGAGGTCGGTGACCTCCTTCTCGAGCGCGGCCACGTCCTTGGCGCGCAGTTCAGATGCTTTCATGGTGCTTTCCTTTTCAGGCGCCGATCTGGCGAGCCACGAAGGTGCAACGCAGCGGCAGCTTCGCAGCGGCCAGCGTGAACGCTTCGCGCGCCAGTTCTTCGGGAACGCCGTTGATTTCGTACAGCACCTTGCCCGGCTGGATCTCGGCGACGTAGTACTCGGGGTTGCCCTTGCCGTTACCCATCCGGACTTCAGCAGGCTTCTGCGAAATCGGCTTGTCCGGGAAGATGCGGATGAAGATGCGGCCACCGCGCTTGATGTGGCGCGAAATGGCACGACGGGCCGCTTCGATCTGGCGGGCGGTCAGACGACCACGCTCGGTGGCCTTCAGACCGAAATCGCCGAACGACACGTTGGCGCCGCGGGTAGCGACGCCGGTGTTACGGCCCTTCTGTTCCTTGCGGAACTTGCGACGTGCTGGTTGCAGCATGCTTATTCTCCTTTGCCTTCGCCGCCAGCGGTCGGCGCGGCGACTTTGCGCACACGCTTGACAGCCGGAGCGGCCGGGGCGGCAGCACCACCTTCGGCAGGCTTGTCAGCACCCAGGCGCGGAGCGCCACGGTCGCCACGATCACCGCCCGGACGGCCACGACCGGTCGGGGCGCCCGGACGAGCCGGACGACGGGGGCGACGCTCTTCTTCTTGACCCTCGGGCTTGGCCACCGGGGTCTCGCCAGCGCCCAGACGGTCACCGCGGTAGACCCAGACCTTGACGCCGATGACGCCGTAAGTGGTCTTGGCTTCCGAAAAGCCGTAGTCGATGTCGGCCTTCAGGGTGTGAAGGGGCACGCGGCCTTCGCGGTACCACTCGGTACGTGCGATTTCGATGCCGTTCAGGCGGCCGGCGGACATGATCTTGATGCCCTGAGCGCCCAGGCGCATCGCGTTCTGCATCGCACGCTTCATCGCGCGGCGGAACATGATGCGCTTTTCCAGCTGCTGGGTGATCGAGTCGGCGATCAGCTGAGCATCGATTTCGGGCTTGCGCACTTCCTCGATGTTCACTGCCACCGGCACGCCCAGGCGGCGGGTCAGTTCGGCCTTCAGGTTCTCGATGTCCTCGCCCTTCTTGCCAATCACGACGCCCGGACGAGCCGAGTAAATCGTGATGYGGGCGTTCTTGGCGGGGCGCTCGATCAGGATGCGCGAGACGGCGGCGTTCTTCAGACGCGTCTTCAGGTAGTCGCGAACCGCCAGGTCTTCGGCCAGCATSGTSGCGAAGTTGCGGCTGTTCGCGTACCAGCGCGACGCCCAGGCACGGGTGACGGGCAGGCGGAAGCCGGTCGGATGGATTTTTTGTCCCATGGTCTTCCTCAGTTCCCCACGGTCACGTAGATGTGGCAGGTGCCCTTGCTGATGCGATTGCCACGGCCCTTGGCACGGGCCGAGAAACGCTTCAGCGTGGCGCCTTGCTCCACGTAGATCGAGGTGACCTTCAGTTCGTCGATGTCGGCGCCGTCGTTGTGCTCGGCGTTCGCGATCGCGGACTCCAGCGCCTTCTTGACGATGCCGGCGGCCTTCTTCTGCGTGAAGCTCAGGATGTTCAGCGCCTGGTCGACGCGCTTGCCGCGCACCAGGTCAGCCACCAGCCGACCCTTGTCGGCCGACAGGCGAACACCACGAACGATTGCTTTGGTTTCCATCGTCGTGTCCTTTTACTTCTTGGCCTTTTTGTCCGCGGGGTGACCCTTGAACGTACGGGTCAGTGCGAACTCGCCGAGCTTGTGGCCGACCATCTGGTCGGTCACATACACCGGCACGTGCTGCTTGCCGTTGTGCACGGCAATGGTCAGGCCGATGAAGTCGGGCAGGATGGTCGAACGACGCGACCAGGTCTTGATCGGCTTCTTGTCCTTCGTGGTCACGGCCTTGTCGGCCTTGGCCAGAAGGTGGTGGTCCACAAACGGACCCTTCTTGAGTGAACGTGCCATGTCTTACGGCCTCACTTCTTGCGACGCGAGACGATGAACGTCTGCGTGCGCTTGTTGTTCCGCGTGCGGTAACCCTTGGTCAGCGTGTTCCACGGCGACACCGGGGCTTGACCTTCGCCGGTACGGCCTTCGCCGCCGCCGTGCGGGTGGTCCACCGGGTTCATCGCGACACCGCGCACGGTCGGGCGGATGCCCTTCCAGCGGATGGCGCCGGCCTTGCCGTATTGGCGCAGGTTGTGCTCTTCATTCGACACCTCGCCGATCGTGGCGCGGCAGTCGATGTGGATCTTGCGCACTTCACCCGAGCGCAGGCGGACCTGCGAGTAGGTGCCTTCACGCGCCATCAGCGTCACCGAGGTGCCGGCCGAGCGGGCGATCTGGGCACCCTTGCCAGGCAGCATCTCGACGCAGTGGATGGTCGAGCCGACAGGGATGTTGCGAATCGGCAGCGTGTTGCCCGCCTTGATCGGCGCTTCAGCGCCGCTCAGGATGGTGGAGCCGACTTCCAGACCGCGCGGGGCGATGATGTAGCGGCGCTCGCCATCGGCGTAGCACACCAGTGCGATGTGCGCCGTGCGGTTCGGGTCGTACTCGATGCGCTCAACCTTGGCCGGGATGCCGTCCTTGTTGCGCTTGAAGTCGACCACACGGTAGTGGTGCTTGTGACCACCGCCCTTGTGACGGATGGTGATGTGACCGTTGTTGTTGCGGCCGGCATTCTGCTTCTGGGGTTCCAGCAGCGAAGCTTCCGGCGCGCCCTTGTGCAGGTGCGGGTGCACCACCTTCACGACGGCACGGCGGCCGGCGGAGGTCGGTTTGACTTTGACGACTGGCATGATTTACGCAGCCTCCCCGGAGAAGTTGAGCTCTTGGCCCGCCTTCAGCGAGACATAGGCCTTCTTGACGTGGTCACGACGGCCGACCGAGCGACCGAAGCGCTTGACCTTGCCCTTGACGTTGACCACCGACACGGCCTCGACTTCGACCTTGAACAGCAGTTCGACTGCGGCCTTGATCTCAAGCTTGGTGGCGTCGCGCTGCACCTTGAACAGCACCTGGTTGTGCTTCTCGGCGACCTGCGTGGCCTTTTCGGACACGATCGGGGCGATCAGCACCTGGGCCAGGCGGCCCTCTTTGGCCTTCACGGGGCCGGGATTGATACGGCTGCTCATGCGAACATCTCCTTGAGCTGCTCGATCGCGGCCTTGGTCACCAGCACCTTCTTGTAGAAGACCAGTGACAGCGGATCGGCGTAGCGCGGCTCGACAACCAGCACATTGGGCAGGTTGCGCGAAGCCAGGATCAGGTTGTCGTCGACGGTGTCGGCGATCACCATCACCGAGTCCAGGCCCATGGCCTTGAACTTGGCGGCCAGCAGCTTGGTCTTGGGCGCCTCGACGGTCAGCGAGTCGACCACCGCCAGGCGGCCGTCACGGGCCAGCTGCGACAGGATCGCGGCCATGCCGGCGCGGTACATCTTCTTGTTGACCTTGTGCGAGAAGTTCTCGTCAGGGCTGTTCGGGAAGATCCGACCACCCCCGCGCCACAGCGGCGACGAGGTCATACCGGCGCGAGCGCGGCCGGTGCCCTTCTGGCGGAACGGCTTCTTGGTCGAGTGGTGAACTTCGGCGCGGGTCAGCTGCTTGCGGGTGCCCTGGCGTGCGTTGGCCTGGTAGGCCACGACGATCTGGTGCACCAGCGCTTCGTTGTAGTCGCGCGCGAACACGGTGTCAGGCGCGTCCACCTTCGAGGTGGCCTGGCCTTGTTCGTTCAGGAGCTCGAGTTGCATCAGTTGGCTCCCTTCTTGACCTTCACCTTGACGGCGGGACGCACGACCACATGGCCGTTCTTGGCGCCCGGCACCGCGCCACGCACCAGCAGCAGCTGGCGGGCTTCGTCGATGCGAATCACGTCGAGGTTCTGGGTCGTGACGGTCACGTCGCCCAGGTGGCCGGACATCTTCTTGCCCGGAAACACGCGGCCCGGGTCCTGAGCCATCGAGATCGAGCCCGGCACGTTGTGCGAACGGCTGTTACCGTGCGACGCGCGCTGCGAGCTGAAATTGTGGCGCTTGATGGTGCCCGTGAAGCCCTTACCGATCGAAGTGCCCTGCACGTCGACCTTCTCGCCGGCGGCGAACAGGGTGACCGGCACGGTGGCGCCAGCCTTGTATTCGGCGGCCACCTCAGCGGCGACGCGGAATTCCTTCAGGACTTCACCGGCTTCAACGCCCGCTTTCGCGAGGTGGCCAGCTTCAGGCTTGGACACGCGCGATGCTTTGCGGGTGCCGAACGCCACTTGAATGGCGCTGTAGCCGTCGGTCTCAACGGTCTTGACCTGAGCCACGCGGTTGTTGGACACGTCGAGCACAGTCACGGRAACGGCGTCGCCGTCGTCCGTGAACACGCGCATCATGCCCACCTTGCGGCCCAGCAATCCGAGGCGATTGCTAAGACTCATGGTTTTACTCCGCCCCTCGCCACTCAAACGGTGACCAAAGGGCTGGTTACACGACCCGACATCGATTGGCCGGGCTGACTAATGGAAAACGGGTGACTGAAGCTTTGACACTTCTGTCACCCACTTCCGGGAAAGCTCGCGAGTATAACAGTTGCGGGCGAACCCGCAACCGCTGTCATCACGAGGAAGCCGCTTACTGCAGCTTGATTTCGACGTCCACGCCGGCCGGCAGATCCAGCTTCATCAGCGCGTCGACGGTCTTGTCGGTCGGGTCGACGATGTCCATCAGGCGCTGGTGCGTGCGGATCTCGAACTGGTCGCGCGAGGTCTTGTTGACGTGCGGCGAACGCAGGATGTCGAAACGCTGCATGCGGGTCGGCAGGGGCACCGGGCCCTTGACGATCGCGCCGGTGCGCTTGGCGGTGTCAACGATTTCCAGCGCCGATTGGTCGATCAGCTTGTAGTCGAAGGCTTTCAGGCGAATGCGGATCTTTTGCTTTTGCATGGTGGCCGCCTTACTCGATGATCTTGGCGACGACGCCGGCACCGACGGTGCGGCCACCTTCACGGATGGCGAAGCGCAGGCCTTCTTCCATCGCGATCGGGGCGATCAGCTTCACGGTGATGCTGACGTTGTCGCCAGGCATGACCATTTCCTTGTCCTTCGGCAGCTCCACCGCGCCGGTCACGTCCGTCGTGCGGAAGTAGAACTGCGGGCGGTAATTGTTGAAGAACGGCGTGTGGCGGCCGCCCTCTTCCTTCGACAGCACGTAGATCTCGGCCGTGAAGTGGGTGTGCGGCTTGACGCTGCCCGGCTTGCACAGCACTTGGCCGCGCTGCACGTCTTCRCGCTTGGTGCCGCGCAGCAGRATRCCSACGTTGTCGCCRGCTTGACCTTGGTCCAGCAGCTTGCGGAACATTTCCACGCCGGTGCAGGTGGTCTTCTGGGTCGCMKWGATRCCGACGATTTCGATTTCTTCGCCGACCTTGACCACGCCGCGCTCGATRCGGCCGGTCACGACGGTGCCGCGGCCAGAGATCGAGAACACGTCTTCGACGGGCATCAGGAAGGTGCCGTCGATGGCGCGCTCAGGCGTCGGGATGTAGCTGTCCAGCGCGTCGGCCAGGCGCATGATGGCCTGTTCGCCCAGGTCGCCCTTGTCGCCTTCCATCGCCAGCTTGGCCGAACCCTTGATGATCGGGGTGTCGTCGCCGGGGAAGTCGTACTTGCTGAGCAGTTCGCGCACTTCCATTTCGACCAGCTCGAGCAGCTCGGCRTCGTCGACCATGTCGCACTTGTTCAGGAACACGATGATGTACGGCACGCCGACCTGGCGGGCCAGCAGGATGTGCTCGCGGGTCTGGGGCATCGGGCCGTCAGCGGCCGAGCACACCAGGATCGCGCCGTCCATCTGGGCGGCGCCGGTGATCATGTTCTTGACGTAGTCGGCGTGGCCCGGGCAGTCCACGTGAGCGTAGTGGCGGTTGGCCGTTTCGTACTCGACGTGCGCSGTGTTGATCGTGATGCCGCGTGCCTTTTCTTCCGGCGCCGCGTCGATCTGGTCGTAGGCCTTGGCCTCGCCGCCGAACTTCGTCGACAGCACCGTCGTGATCGCCGCCGTCAGCGTCGTCTTGCCATGGTCCACGTGACCAATCGTGCCCACGTTCACGTGCGGCTTGGTCCGTTCAAACT
>NZ_JBFUGE010000199.1:0-10787 GCF_056403075.1 Ideonella sp. P3_A4
GGCCATTGAGCGCGCGGGCAATCTCGGTCGTTTGCCGACGCTGGCTGTCGGCCTGCTCGACTTCATCGATCGCCGACCATGTCGCCACCGCGATCAGGCCGATCGCGCCCAGCACGGTGGCCGTCGCCAGCCTGCCTTTGGTGCTGATCTTCATGATGTGGCCCGCCCGATGACCTAATGCACCACGGTCACGCGCTCAGGCCGCACGGCAGACAGGGCGTCCATGGACATGTTGGCGAGGAAATTCGGGATCGGCCCGTCCTTGGCGTAGCCGCGCGCCATGACCCAGCGCGCCTCGTCCTCCAGCGTCACCAGCTGGTGTTGCAGCAAGTCGACCCGCAAGTCCAGCTCTTTCCAGGTGGGCTGCAGGCGATCGGGGGTCAGCTTCAGACGATCGGCCATCAGCGCCAACGCGTCGGCAGGCTCTTTCCGCACATACGCCTCGGCTTTCAGCAGCGCCCGGACCACTTTCTTCATCGTGGCCGGACGCTCTTTCAGCGTCGCGGTGCGCCCCACCAGCACATGCGTCACGGTGTAGGCATCGGGCTCGGCGAGCGTCACCCCCTTGTCGGCCAAAGCGACCTCTGCACTCTGGCGCACGGGCTGCCACGTCGAGGCGGCGTCGACCGTTCCCTGCTCCAGCGCCGCCACGAGCTGGCCCGGGGGCAGGTCGACCATCGTGACGAGGTCGGGTGTCACCTTGTGCCGGATCAGCAAGGCCCAGAGAAAGTACTCGCCGCTGGTGCCGAGCGTGACGCCGACCTTCTTGCCCACCAGATCGCGCGGCCCGGCGATGTTCCGGTCGCGCCGCGCCACCAGCGCCATCTCGGTGGCCACGCTGGCCATGCTGGCAACGATGGCGAAGTCTTCACCTTGCAAGACCGAAATGACGAACGGCACTTCGGCTGCTGCCGCGAGATCGACCTTGCCTTGCGTCAGCAGTTCGAGCGCGGCCTTGCCATGGCTGACAGGCGTCGTCACGACATCCAGCCCTTCTTCGGCGAAATAGCCTTTGGCGGCGGCCAGATGAAGCAAGGCCGCATGGGGCGTCGACGAGACGGCAATCGTCAGACGGTCGTTCGGTGTGGAACGCCCGTCGGACCTGACAAGGTGAATGGCAAACGCCGCCCCGAACAGCAAGAGCAGGCCTGCAAGCACCACCCACGCCAGCAGACGCCTGTGCAGGCGGCCGTCCTGACGAGGCCTGACCGAAGCATTCATGCTTTCTGATCTCCCTGGCGCGGGTGCCACCGAACCATCGATACGTCGGCACGGTGGACATACTCGCGCCAGTAGAGCGTAGGGGTCCATGCAGCGACTGACAACCCTGCCCCAAATGCCATGACAAGAGCATGGGCTTCGCGTGCGTCGCAAAGGGTTATGGGTCTCCAATGAAGCGCCACCACGAGACTTGTCATACTTTTGGTGGCCGCCTGATGAGTTCTCGCCGTGCACCCTTTCTGGTCCTCGCCCACCACCGGTCTGGCTCGAATTTCCTCAATGACGTCCTGCAGGCGCACCCGGCTCTGGAGTGTCTGAACGAGCCTTTGTCGATGCACACCGGCCTGTTTCGCCAGTGCGATCTGACCCGCTGGGATGCCAAGGATTACGACCCCGAAAGGCTGCACGCCAGCCTGGCCGAAGAGCCCGAACTGCGCGGTTATCTGATCGAGCTGCGGTCCTATCTGCTGCACTCAACCGAGCGGCGCACCGTCGGATTCAAAGAGACGGTACTTTTTGGCAAGTTGGGCTGGTTGCAGGCTTTCATGCCGTCGCTGAAGGTCGTCTTCCTGCGCCGTGACCCCCGTGCAATCGTCAACTCGGTGCTGCGCAGCGGCCTGATGAACTTCTGGCGCTACCAGGACACGGTGCCGCCGGTGTTTCAGCGGCTGTTCCCGGCTTACGCCAGCCACCTTCGAGCCCATGAACAGGAGGCCCTGGCGGCCGAACTGGTGGCGATGAGCGTGGTCGTCCGCTACGAATTGGCGCGCACCTCGATTGGCGCGTTCGAACACTGCGTCCTGCCGTTCGAGGAGTTGCTTCTCAATCCAGCCGAAGAGCTGATGAAGGTCACCAGCCTGCTCGGCGTGGCGCCCCACCCGGCGCCCCTGAGCTTCATGCACGAGCGTGCCACCGACAGCCGTGGCGGCACTTTTTCGTCCTTTCGGCGCGGCGGCGACGTGGCGAATGCGTGGCAAGCGCATCTGAGCCCTCGCCAGTGCCAGGTCATCGAGGAGGTGTTGCACGCCGCCGGCGAGCGCGTACCCGCTTGAGTTGAGCGTGGCTGCTCAGCAGCCTCTGCCTCGAGGGGTGAGTCGACCTTCGGGCGGTTGGTCGTCGACTCCTGGCGTTGCCCCGAAACCTTGGAGGTATTGGCATCGTCGCGCGGTTGTGTGAAGGGAGAAATCAACATGAGAAACGAAGTGGTTCATGCCTATGTGGCCAATGCGGTGCGTTTCAAACCGCGAACGTCCCGCCTGGCGAACGGAAGGCCGCTGCGCGCAGCAGCGACCTTGCTGACGTGCGAAGCCGCCGTCGCCTTGCTCAACGAGATCGGCCTGCCGCCCGAGGGGGAAACGGCGTACCGCTATGTCAATGTCCACAACCCGCGATGCCCGCTCGTCTTCGAGCCTAGGGCGCACCGCTGGGCGTGCATACCGTCGCAGCGGCTGCATCCGGTCTGCGGCATCAACTGGGCAGGCGCGCGGCTGCTGTGCCAGCAGCTGGGCGGCCGGCTTCCGCTGAGCTCGGAGTGGGAGGCCATCGCGTCGAACAACGAACCGACCCGCGTCTACCCCTGGGGTGACCTCGACCCGACCCCGGCGCTGGCCAATTTCGACGAACACCTGGGCGGAACCAGCGCCGTCGGCAGCTTCCCCGCTTCTGACCTGGGGCTCTACGACCTGGCCGGCAACCTCAGCGAATGGTGCGAGGACCGGCTGGAAGCGCCGGCCGGGGGGCTGCCCGGCGAACGGGTGATCAAAGGCGGCGCGTGGAGCAAGGGGCCCCATCACCTGCGAATCGCCGCGATGCGCGGCAAATGGGAGCGCCTGGGCACCACCACCATCGGCATCCGTACCGTTTGGGATGACTAGGATGAAGCTCCACCTACGGCGCTTGGAGCGTGGCGGGCAGCCCCGTGGCATATCAAGGCGTGGCATGCCAGCGACCGCCGCAACAGGGCGGTGGTGGTGTCCCCGGGCGCAGGCCCCATTCGCGGTCGCCCCAAYGTCGCCAGGGCACCACCGTGTTGATGCGGCTGAACGCGACATGCCGCGACAGTGCCCCGCGAGCGTGGGCCGGAGAACGGGGGCACCGCCACCGCCCTGCCGCCACCACCTCAGCAGTCTCTACAAGCGTCGCAACAATGGACCACTGACATGAACGACCACACTGCAGTGAGCCTGGTGATCTTCGATCTCGACGACACCCTGATCGACTTCGCCACGACCCGCCAACTCGCTTACACCGAACTCGGCAAACACCTCGATCAGGAAGGCCACGATTCGGCCGCCTACCTGCAGGCCTGCGCAGCCTGCGATCGCCCCTTGTTCGTGCAATTCGAGCAAGGGCTGCTAACGCGTGCGCAGTACAGGTTGCGACGCTTTTCCGATCCGTTTGTCCAGCTCGGCGTCAAGCCACGAGAGGCGCTGATCGAAGAGCTGAACAAGATCTTCATGGACTGCGTCAATGACACGCCCAGGCTGTACGAAGACGCCTGGCCCACGCTCGAAAGGTTGCGCGCGCAAGGCCTTCGCCTGGCGATCCTGACCAACGGCCCGTCCGATGGCCAGCGCCGCAAGCTCGAAGCCACGGGCCTGGGCCGCCTGGTCGACACGATCGCCATTGGCGAGGAAATCGGCTACAGCAAACCCTCGGCCCGCGCCTTCCACACGGTGATCGAAGGCTTCGAAGCCAAGGCCGCAGAGACCTTGATGATCGGCGACTCGCCGGAGCTGGACTACGACGCCGCGCTGCAAGCGGGCCTGCAGGCGACGTTGCTCGACCGCAGTGGCCTGCACCGCGCCAGCGGCCGGCGCGCGGTCGAATCGCTGCATGCGATCCTGGCCCACACCGGCGGCTGACTGAAGCTGCGCGTCAGTCCATCGGCCGGTGCCCGACCTCGACCAGGATGCCGCCCGGCGCGTGGCAGTAGAAGAGCAGGCTGCCGCGCATCGTCTGCGGCTCCTGCGGCAGCTCGATGCCCGCGGTTTTCATGCGCTGGAAGGCGTCCCACACCGCGGCCTCGGAAGGCAGCAAGAAGCCGATGTGAAAGGTCTTCGGGTACAGCGGGCCCGGCGTTGGTGCGGCCCGTGTCAGCACGAGCACCACGCCGCCATCGCCGCGAAGAATGGCCATGCCGTCGTTACCCTTGGTCTTCAATAGCGTGAAGCCGAAGGCGGTTTCGAAGAAGGACACGGCGGCGGGAACGTCCGGCACCGACAAGTCGAGATGGTTCAGTTGCATTGCAGTTTCTCCAGTGGATCCGACAGGCTCGGCTGGATGGCGGTGCAATGCGATGAAGGCAGCTGCTGGCCACACGGACGAGCCTGCGGCGCGCAGATCTTTCATGATCAAGGCGCCGAGGTTCGTCGTGGGTTCTCACGCCCGACCTTCGGGCATGGAGCAGAGCTCTCCGGGGTTGGAGAGGGGTCGGGCTTACCGAAAACCGACCCTGCCTTTTTCGACGGCCGCAGTGTAGCGGTTCAACGGGCCTCAGGCCGATCGAAGCTGCCGCTGTCGCGCTCGTAGGACCGCCGCCGTTGCCGTCGCCCGGCCGCCTTGACGCGGTAGCTCATCGCGTCGGCGCGGGCGATCAGGCCCTTCCAACCGCCCTCGCCTGTTGCATCGAGAGCCACGCCCACGCTGGCGCCCACAGTCAGGCGCAGGCCGCCGACGTGGAATGGCTTAGCGGCGGCGTCGCTGACCTTTCGCGCAACTGCTTCGACATGGCCCAGCTCCGTCACGCCGGTCAGCACGATCGCGAACTCGTCGCCGCCCAGCCGCGCCACGGCGTCCGTCGGCCGCACCAGGCGCTGCAGCCGACCGCCGAACAGGATCAGCACCTCGTCGCCGACGGCATGGCCATGGGTGTCGTTGACCGGCTTGAAGCGGTCGAGGTCGATGAACAGCACCGCCGTCGTCGCACCATCGCCGGCTTCAGCCTGCCGCACCAGCCAGGCATCGAAACCGGCCCGGTTGAGCAGGCCGGTCAGCGGGTCGCGCTCGGCCAGTGCCAGCAGGCGCGTGCGCTCTTCGCTGTGGCGGGTGATGTCGTGGGCGACGCCGATGAAGCCGTCCACCGTGCCGTCTTCGAGCCGCAGCGGCACATAGGTCACGCTGGCATGCTTGCCGACTTCGGCGCCGGGATACTCTTTTTCGTAGCTCACCGTCTCGCCCGCAAGCACACGTGCCACCCACGGCCGGATGCGCTCGTACTCCTCTGGCCCCGCCACCTGCTCGATCGAGCGACCGATCACCTCGTCGCGCTTGCGGCCGCGCCAGCGCTCGAAGGCGCGGTTGACCAGCCGGTAGCACGTGTCGACGCCCCAGACGCCGACCATCGCCGGAATCGCTTCGACCACAGCATGCAACGTCGCCGTTTGCCGCGCCAGGTTCTGGCGGGCGGCCAGGTCGGCCGACACGTCGCGCATGATCCCCGAGTAGCGCGCCACGCGGCCCCGCACATCGCGGTGCGCGATGACCATGTAGCTGACCGGCACGATCCGGTCCGGGCCGCCGCGCACCGTGGCCTCGCCGACCCATACGCCATCGCGCTTGACGGCCGGGATGATCTCCTTGTCGAAGCGCTCGTTGGTCAGCGGCGTATTGAACTCGCTGAAATGGCGGTCGCCGACCGGCTCGTCCGGCCGGAAGCCCAGCGCACGCCGCACGGCGGGGTTCAGGTAGAGGATGTGGCCGCGCCAGTCCGTCTGCACCACGTAGTCGGGCGTGTTGTCGAACACCTCGGTCAGGTCGCGCAGCGCCCGCTCCACCGCCTTGCGATCGGTGACGTCGACCCCGATCGTGAAGACACCTCGCACCTCGCCATCGGGCCCCAGGTCCGGGATCAGCTGGCTTTCGACACAGCGCAATTGGCCGTTGACCTGGTCTTCATACTCGAAGCGCTGGGCCCACCCCTCCAGCGCCTCTTCCAGACGCGCGTTGACCGCGTCGTCATCGCTGAGGCCCCCCGTCAATTCGGTGCGCGTGTGGCCGATGATGGCCGCCTCCGGCCGGCCAAAGCGCTGCGCGTGGGCCCTGTTGACGAACTGATAGCGCCCGTCGCGACCGACATAGGCAATGCGCACCGGCACGTTGTCGGCGATCTTGCGGATGAACTGCTCGCTCGCTTCGAGGCGCTGCTCCAGCTCCTTGCGCTGGGTCACGTCGCGCCCCACCGACTGCAGCATGCGCGCCTGGCCGGGTATGTCGTGGGCGCGGTTGACCCAGGCCACCCACATCGGCCGCCCATCGGGCCTGAGCATGCTGTTTTCGCCGGACATCGTGCGGCCGGTCTTGAGCACCTCGGCCAGTTGCCGCCGCACCGCATCGCGATCGGCCGGGTCGACGAAATCGTAGAGATTGCGCCCGCTCAGGTCGGCCGCCCTCAGGCCCAACTGCCGGGCGAACGCCGGGTTGACATAGCTCAGCGTGCCGTCGACGTACGACAGCGAGATCATCTCCTGCTGCTCTTCGACGATGGCGCGGTGCTGCTGCTCGCTGGCCGAAAGCTCGCCCTCGTAGCGGTTGCGCATCGCCAGCAGCATGCTGATCTGGATACCCGCCAGCGTGCCGGTGACCGCCAGGGCCGCGACGATCCAGATCGCCAGGCGCTTGCTGGAGGCCGTGGCCGCCACGACGCGCTCGGTGGAGGTGTCGCGCTCGATGCGCATCAGCCGCATCAACTCTTGCAGCTCGCGGTGCAGTGCCTCAGCCACGCCCTGCCCGGCGTGATTGCGCACGACTTCCAGCGCCGCGTCGGGCTGCCCCTGGTCGATCAACCGCACGGATTCGGCCAGTTCCGACCACTTGGCAGCGGCCAGTTGGTGAACCGTGTGCACCCGGTCTGCCAGCGCCGGCAGGGCCTGGCCGACCGCGTCGAGGTCGTTCAGCAGCAACGGCAGCCGCAGATCGGCTTCGCGGAAGAACGCCAGCTCACGCGGCGCCCCGGTCAACAGGTAGCTTCTTTGGCCGGCTTCGGCATAGCCGACGGTAACCAGGATGGTCTGCAGCTGGCGCAGGTGGGTGTTCAGGTCGACCTGGCTGGCGGTCTCGTCCAGCACCGTCTCGGCTTGGCGCGCAAACATCACCGTCCCGGCGACGAGCGCCGCCAGCGACAGGGCCAAGGCCACGGCGGTGGCACGCAGCCGCGCGCTCAACCGTCGGCGTCTGGCCTGACTTTCGGCGTTCACTCCTCGGCGCCCCAGGTGGTCGGTCTTGCCGTGGGCTCCCCTGTCCGTCGCCAGTCTAGAACGATCGCCCGTGCAGGTGGCAGGGCTTCGTGCAACCAGCCGTACGCACTTTCCCGCCCCTGCAGCGCTCGCGAGTCCAAGAGCAAGGCCACGGGAGGCATGCGGAAAAATTCACGGCTTGACGTCGATTCCGAAGAAGTGGATGTAAACGGTACCGCTTGTCGGCCGAAAGCCGAAGCCATACACAAGTTACAGGGAGCTGCGGGCACTTTCCGAAGAGGAAGGCCTGCAAAACCGGCCATGAATGAAGCCGTAGAAGTCAACCACCACTACCTCGACCGGGTGGTGGCGCTGTCGGAAGACAGCGGCGTCGAGGCCAGCGAAGACATCATGGCCGGCAACGGCATGAAGCTGCTGGCCAAGGGCGCGAGGATCGATGCCCGTGCCCGCGACCGCTTGCTCGAGTACAAGCTCAGCAAGCCGTTGGAAAGCATGATGCGGGTGGTTGAAGGCGTGGGCTCGCGCAAGATCGACCGCGTGGCCGAGGCGCTGCTCGAACGCCACCCTCTGCTTTCGCGGCTGTGCGGTGCGGCCACCGGCAAGCTGCTGACCACCTCGCTGCGTGACCTGATCCTCACGTCGCAGGTCGATTCATTGCTCAGCGTCTACGCCGCGCAAGGCCAAGCCAAGCTGGAGCACGCGGTGGGCATCGCACTGGTCAGCGCGGCGATGGCCAACCAGGTCTCCGGCGGTCCGCCGATGGATCTGATGCTCTTGGCCGGCCTGCTGCACGACGTGGGCGAGGCCTACATCGACCCGGCCATCCTGGCCCCCGGCGCCAGGTTGACGCCGCAGCAATGGAAGCACGTGGCCGCTCACCCGATCGTCGGCGCCCGCGTGCTGAAAGACATGCCCGGCGCCGGCGCCAAGGTGGCCAGCGCGGTGCTGCATCACCACGAGCGGCTCGACGGCTTCGGCTACCCCGGCGGCCTGCGCGGCGACGCGCTACCCCTGCCCGGCCAGGTGCTGGCAATGGCCGAAATGCTGATGGGCCTGATGGAGGCCGGCAACCACCACGCCGAGCGCGCCGCGGTCGCGGTCAAGCTCATTCCCGGCGAATTCAACCGCGCCTTGCTCGACAAGGTGGCGACCGCTGCCCACGCCGAGACCAAGAGCCGGCCGGCGCACGACGACCCGGCGCTGGTGGCCTCGGTGCAGGAGCTGGCCGAGCGCGTCACCACCGTCTACGGCGCGTTGCAGCGCTTTCGCCAGCACCGCGAGCTGATCGTGAGCAAGATACCGACGGCCAGCGCTTCACTGAAGAGTTTGCTGGAACATGCGGTGGAGCGATGCCAGCGCATCAGCCTGGCGTTTTCGAGCACCGGGCTGGACAGCCACAAGCCCGATGCGTTGAGCGCGCAACTGGCCGAGCTGGACGCCAACGTTCAGCTGGAAATCTCCATCGTGCTGCGCGAGCTGCAGTGGCGGCTGCGCGAAGTCAAACGCGAAGTGACGCTGCGCTCGGCGCAGCTGACGCCGGCCGATGCCGCGGTGGTGCAGCGGCTGGTCGAAATGACGAGCGCCTGAGGCGGCGCTCGCCGCCGCCGCATCGCGCGGCGGAATCAGTGGCCTGCTATTCATTGGGCTTCGCCGACGACGATGCCTCGCCCGTTGGTGCCGACGTAGACCCGCCCGAACACGCGCGGATCGCCGGTCAGCGCCTCTCCGAAGTTGCCGTATTGGTGCTCGCCATCGTTGATGCGTTGCCAGGTCGCGCCCGCATCCACCGAGCGGAACAGGCCGCGCACGCCACCGATCTTGGCCACGGCATAGAGCGTCACGTAGTCCGCCCCTGGTGCCGCCTTGCCGAACCCGATGTTGTCGGCCTCCGGCACGCCCTTCACCTTGTTGAAGCTGGCGCCGCCGTCGGTGGAATGCCACAGGCCGTAGACGCCGGTGTCGCTGCCGCCGGCCAGCCAGACGTCGCCTTCGCGCCCGGGCACGGCCTTGAACTTCACGTGGTCGATGGTCGGCAGGTTGGTCGCCGCGGTGGCAGCGAACGAGGCGCCACCGTTCGTGCTGACGTAGAAGCGGCCGCCGGCGAACGCGTAGAACTTGGCTGGGTTCACGCGGTCAGACCGGACCTGGGCACCCGCCGGCACGCCCGACGACTGCGCCCATGAGCTGCCGCGGCTGATCGAATAGACCACCGGTGCGCCACCCGACGGGCTCCACACGAACGTGCTGGCATCCGCCGCCACGGCGATCACGCCCGCGCCCGCGCCGCCGGCCGGCTCCTGGCCTTGGTACCAGTTGTGGCCACCATCGGCCGACACGCCGATGCGATTGACGTTGGGGTTCGCGGCCTTGTCGATCTGCCCCACACGGACCATCACCTCGGGCTTCAGCTCGGCAAAGTCGATGCTGCTGTTGCCGCTCAGGTTGGGCGTCAGGTGCATCATCGCCGGCACCTTCTTCAGGTCGTCGTGCCGGAAGCCGGCCACGTCGTACATGGCCGAGAACAGCGGTGCGCCGGCCGGCGGGCTCACCAGGTCCAGCACCGCGGTTTCCTCCAGGCCCTTCACCATCGGCTTGATGGTGATCTGCCCGCCCTGCTGGTCCCAGTTGAGCAAGTTGGTGCTGCCGTAGAGCGTGGCCCCGGTGCCGTACATCAGGCGATTCGCGTTGAAGGGGTCGATCTCGACCGCCTGCGTCATCCAGCCCAGCTTGGGCGACACCTCGGGCGGCTGCGGGTTGGCGCCGAAGGTTAGCCAGGGTACATCGCTGATGTCCATCGTGTAGCGGAAGCTGCGGTTCGGGTAGCTGGTGAACTCCCAGGCGCGGGTCCACGTGCTGCCGCCATCGGTGCTGCGAAAGAACTGGGCGTCTGGCCACCACGAGACCTGGGTCGCCACCATCAGCACCTTCGGGTTCTGCCGGTCGACGGTGAGGCCGCTGTAGCCGAAGTAGTCGTCCGGGCTGGACGACGGGATCGGGCTGATCTGCGTCCACGCGCCACTGGCGAGGTCGAGCTTCCAGACGTCGCCCTTGGACCCGTCGTAAGGCCCGCCGGTGTCGCTCGTCGCGATGTAGAGGAAACCGTTCACCGGCTCCAGCACGCCCTTTTGCGGCAGATAACCCACCGGTTGGTTGGCCACCCGTTCCCAGGTGGCGCCGGCATCCTTGGAGCGATAGATGCCGTTCTGCTTGTCGGCCACGCCGACATAGATCACGCGTGAGGACTTGCCCGGGCTACCGCTGCGCGGGTCGAACGCAACCCACAAGACGCCCTGGTTGTCCGAGTTGTAGCCCGAGGTGTCGTTGGGGTCGGCGACGTAGTTGCCGGGGTTCGGAAACGACGCGACTGCAGCC